>JANNMS010000266.1:0-9717 GCA_031398055.1 Saprospirales bacterium
TAAAAAAAATCCGTGAAAATCCGTGTCCAATCCTAAAAATCCGTGTCCCTTTCTGCAAGAAATATCAACCAAAATCACCCGCCCCACGCCCGGTCGCCTTTTTTATAATCAATCGTTTCGTACCTGCCGGGCACCATTTCCCAGCGCAAAACTTGTGTCGAGCCGACCTCGGAAGTGAAAAAACCAAAAAGCGACAGTTCCCAAAACTGGCGGAACCAGTGCGGCGGGTCTTCTGCTTTTTTGGCTTTTGTGTAGACACGTTGCTCGGCGTCGAGTTCGCTGAAATATTTGGTTTGGTTCTCGCGCGACGTTTTCATAAATTTTTTGCCAAAACGCTTTTTGCATTCCTCGTCGAGTTTGGCGAGGCCGCCGAGCGCGATTTTTTGCTGGGATTCATCCTTGCAATCGGAAATGTACCGTGCCATGAACGTGCCGACGGTTTTGGCATCTTTTGCGCCGGGTGTTTTGGTGCGCGGCAGGATGACATCGGCGATTTCGTCCAACATTTTGATTTGTTTTTTGGAAAAAATCCCCTCGCCTGAGGCGATGCCGGGCGCGTCGTCGTCAAAATTTTCAACGACCGACGAGGCAGCAGCAAAAATCGAATCGCTGCTCAAAAATGTGCCACCCATGACGAGGGCTATGCGAGAAATGGCTGTTCTTCTGTCCATTTTTGTTATTGGTTACTGGTTATCGGTTATTGGTTATTGGTTACTGGGCTGACCCAATAACCAATAACCAGTAACCAATACCAAAATTAAAGGTTGCCTTTTTTTAATTCAGATACTGCAAAATCGCAGGCGCGGGCGGTCAAAGCCATGTAAGTCAGCGACGGATTGACGCAGGACGCGGAGGTCATGCAAGCACCGTCGGTGACAAAAACATTGAGCGCGTCGTGGATTTGGTTGTTGCCGTTGAGCACCGAAGTTTTCGGGTCGCGACCCATCCGAGCCGTGCCCATTTCGTGGATCGCCATGCCGGGGAAACAGCCGCGATCGTAGGTTCTGATATTTTTTACCCCTGCGATTTCGAACATTTCGGCGGCGTCGGCCATCATGTCTTTGCGCATTTTCAGTTCATTTTCTTTCATTTCGACATCGAAAGCGGGCACGGGCTGACCCCATTTGTCTTTTTTCGTTTTGTCAATCCACATCCGGTTCGAGTGGTCGGGCAGCATTTCACCGAAACCGGTCATTCCCATCCGCCAGTTTCCGGGCTCCGTGATGGTGTCCTTGAAATCGCCGCCGATGTTCAGTTCGGCGACTTCGCGCGCCCAACCTTGCCGACCGGCACCACCTTGATAACCAAAACCGCGGAGGTAATCCTTTTTTTCGCCATTGTAATTTTGGTAGCGCGGAATGTAAATGCCGTTCGGACGGCGGCCAACGACGTACTTATCTTGATGTTCCATCACATCGCCTTCCGCGCCGACGCGAAAATGGTGATCCATCAAATTGTGGCCAAGTTCGCCGCTCGTGCTGCCGAGTCCACCAGGGAATTCGGCAGACGTAGAATTTAACAAAATAAAAGTCGAGGCGAGGGCGGAAGCGCAGACGAAAATGACTTTTGCTTTGTATTCAATTTGCTCGTTGGTTTCAGCATCGATGACCAAAACACCGGTCGCCCGGCGCGTTTTTGGGTCAAAAAGTATTTGATTGACGATGGAAAATGGGCGGAGCGTCAAATTTCCAGTCGCCGTCGCAGCGGGCAAAGTGGAAGATTGTGTTGAAAAATATGCGCCAAACGGACAGCCGCGCGAGCACCAATTTCGATATTGACAAGGCGCACGACCGGGCAGTTCGGCGGTCAAATTGGCCGAGCGGCCCATGATCATGATCCTTTTGCCGTCGTAATGTTTTTTGATGCGGGCGGCGATGTCTTTTTCGACGATGTTCATGTTCATCGGCGGCTGATAAATGCCGTCGGGAAGTTGCGGCAGGCCGTCTTTTGTGCCGTTCACACCGATAAATGACTCGACGTAGCCATACCAAGAATCGATGTCTTTGTACCGGATCGGCCAATCGACTGCGATTCCGTCCTTCGCATTGGCCTCAAAATCGAAATCGCTCCACCGATAACTTTGGCGACCCCACATCAAAGAACGGCCGCCAACATGGTATCCCCGGTACCAATCGAAGCGTTTGACTTCGGTGTACGGGTTTTCGAGGTCGTTGACCCACCATGATTCGTTGAATTCGGAGTACGGATAATCGCGTTTTTGAACCGGATGCGTCGCTTTTTGGGCGATCGTGGTGCTTCCGCGGTGCGGATATTCCCAGATCGGCTTGTTGGTTTCTTCATAATCAACGACGTGGCGGATGTTTTTACCACGTTCGAGCATGATGGTTTTGAGGCCTTTTTCGGTGAGTTCCTTCGCCGCCCAGCCGCCGGAAATGCCGGAGCCGATGACGATAGCATCGTAAGTGTTGGCTGCCATATATTTTAAATGAGGATTGAGGAATGAGGAATGAAAAAAACGAGGAAACCATCCCTCATTCCTCATCCCTAATTATGTGTCGTGGGGCGAATATCGTTTGATTGGGAAAATTGGAAGGGATTTTTTTTGATTTAAATTCAGCGCAATCCGTCATTTTAAAAACCCAAACCGACCAAACACAAACCAGCCCTTTTTTTGCCTTGTTTCGATTTTCATCTTTGTAAAAAAAATTCTAAAAAAAATGATGAAAATCGCGCTGCTCCTGCTGGTAATTTTTTCCCAAAATTCCCTTTTTTCCAAAACTTGGTACGTTTCCCCTTCCGGAAATGACAACGCCACCGGCACCCTCGCCGCACCGTTCAAAACCATCCCAAAAGCCATCGACGAAGCCGCGCCCGGCGACGAAATCCAGTTGCGCGGCGGCACCTACGTTTCAAAAGAAATCCGAATCACGAAAAGCAATTTGACCATCCGTTCGTACCCCGGCGAGTGGGCAAAAATTGCCTGTGGATTGAACGTCGAGGACGAAAGTTCCTGCATTTGGTACTCCGAACCCGACGTGGTCGGCGGCCTTTTGGAAAATCTCGAAATCACCGGTGGCTATTATTATGGTATAAAATTCGAGACAAACTGGGATTGGGGACTGCCGCCCGCCGAAATTCACGGCGTCCGAAACGTCACCGTCCGAAACTGTAAAATCCATGATACCGGCCGCGACTGCATCAAAATCACCCCGGCCTGCAACGGTTTGCAGTTCATTTCCTGCGAAATTTACAATTCCGGCGTCGGTCCATCCAACCTTCCGGCCAACGGCGGCCCGAACGCCGAGGGCATCGACAACGTGAACGGCGACGGCATGGTCGTCCGAAATTGCTACATCCACCACACTTCCACGTCGGGGGTTTATGCAAAAGGTGGGGCAAAAGATTGCATCATCGAGGAAAATCTGGTGATGAACACCGGCGAGGCGGGCATTTTGCTCGGTTTTTACACCGATGCCGAGTTTTTTGACCAGGACGGCACGAACCCAGCATTTTACGAATGTCAGTACAGCCTCGCCCGAAACAATATTGTTGAGAACACTGGCGGCGCGGGAATCGGTTTTTTTGCCGCCCGAAATTGCGCGGCGTACAATAACACGGTCATCACCGCCTCGCCCGAATTTCACGCGCCGTTGATGATTGCAAAAGGCGAAATTTGGATAAATGACAACTTGACTTTGACTCCCGCAAATTTCAATATTTTGGTTTTCAACAACATTTTTATTGACAAAAGCGGCACGA
Source organism: Saprospirales bacterium (assembly GCA_031398055.1). Taxonomy (GTDB): domain Bacteria; phylum Bacteroidota; class Bacteroidia; order Chitinophagales; family Saprospiraceae; genus M3007. The sequence goes on from JANNMS010000266.1 coordinate 3,721, forward strand.
GCGACGAAGATTACACCGTCCAAATCCGCGAAGGCGCGTTGACTGGCACGAACAGTTTTTCAAGAAATATTTACCAAAAAACAACCGGCGCAGCCAAGTTCGACGACGGCGTGAGTTGGCCCGCGCTCAATTTTTCGCAGTGGAAATCACAACTCGGTTTCGATGTCCAGAGCATGGAAACCGACCCAAAATTGGACGCCAATTTTCACCTCACCGCAGCCAGCCCTGCCATAAATGCGGGTCAAAACTCGCCCGCCGTCAAAGATTACGATGCAAAAACGCGGAGCGACGGCTCGGTCGACATCGGTGCAGACGAATTTGGAAACGGCACTTCGCTCGTTGTTCCACCGCCCGCCGGGACCGTCGGAACGGGCGCGGGCGGGACGGTGATTGCTTCAAAAGAGGTTGATTTTCAACGGTTTGCCTCCGTTTTCCCAAACCCGGCGAGCGATTTTGTTTTTGTAAAATTTGAAAAAAATACATCCCCGGCTGCGCTGCGGCTGACCCTTTTCGATGCCATCGGAAACCAAATGAGGACCTTAGAAAATGGACGTTTGACGTTGGACAACCAACTGTTTGACGTGCGCGGATTGCCAGCCGGGGTGTATTTTTTGCAAATTGAAACTGAAAATTCAACTTTCGCCCAACCCATTTTTAAACTTTAAAACCATCTTTCAAATGAAGCGCACTATCTTTTTTTTCTCCACCATTTTACTTTTAAACCTCGCCTGCGGCAGCAAAACTGAAACGGCCAAAATTGCCGGGCAGCCCGAAAAAGCACCCGCCCAAACCTCGTCCGAAAATTATTTGACCCTAAAAATTAACGGCGTCGAATGGAAAGCCGACAACAATATTTTCGGGGCTTTTCACCCAAAAGGCTACAACAAGGTCATCATGATTGCCGGGAGCAAGGGCCCGAAAAACAGGGACGAGCAGCCGTTCAACATCAATTTGTACAATACCGACGGCCCCGGGGTGTTTGAAATCCAGGACGGCAACCCTGATTTGAGCGTCGCCCAATTGGCCAACGTCACGCCAGAAAATTATTTGTACGGCAGCATGATGGGTTTCAAAATGAAAGTCACCGTGACAAAAGCCTCGTCAAATCCCGACGAAATCGAGGCGACTTTTGAAGGCGAATTGAACGGAAACGCTGGCGACGTGCTCAAAATCACGGAAGGAAAATTTTACTACCACGAATAAAAAACTCAAAATCAATCAAATGAAACACATCATTTTTCTTTTTCTGATTTCTGGCATTGCCTTTTGCGCCTGCCAAAAAGGAGAGAACAACCAAAACAACACCACGTCCAACGCCACCAAATTGGTCGGAAAATGGACACCAAAAACCACAAAATCCACCATCAATTTTGACGATGGCAAGTCCGCAAGTGTCGACATCCCGAGCACGGCGGACGATTTCGTGGAATTTAAAATCACCAAAAACGAGAGCACCTTCGCCGAAGGAACTTTCATCACCCAAACGATGGGCACGTCCGGCAACGGCACTTGGCGGCTCGAAAACGAGGTCGAAATGACGCTGATTTACACCTCGCTGGGCAACTACACATTGTACCGTTTTTTGGATGAAATCAATGATAAGTCGTTGATTCTCAGTGCCGACGACAAACTGACCTTGCTCTGGGCAGAACTCAACGACATGAATTCCAAACTGGGAAAAACCATCGTTGGCGGCTCGGTTTTCGAGGAATATTTTAAGTAAAAAATCAAGGCTCAATTACGATTCCTAGTTGCTGATTCCAAAGGTGCAGAGCACCTAAATATTTGTAGAAAACGAATGAAGATATTTCCAAAAGGTGCGGAGCACCGGGATATTCGAATCCAAATATTGCGGTGCTCCGCACCTCTGATAGCTGATAATCTAAACTTTCTACAAATATTTAGGTGCTCTGCACCTTTTGAAATCGGCAACTTGAAATCATCATTGAGCCAAATCAAAATGACAAAAGCATTTTTTCGCATCCTCTTGCTGGGCATGGGCATTTTCACCTGTTATTTTTTTGGCGGAGCGGCGGCCAAAACAGTTTGGTTCCGCGTCGCCGGAACGACCGTCGAGGGCCGCGTCGAAGGTTTTTTGGCAGGCCGGAACTCGCCATCGGTCCAAAAAGAGGGCACCGGCGTGCGAAAAGGCAAGACCCGTGCCCGTCGCCCGGTTTTCAAATATCCATTGGCCGAGGGCTCGTCGGATTCGTTGACCGCGCGAAGTTCGACGGCGGTGATGTTCTCGTTTTCGCAGTACGAACTGGGCGAAAAAGTGCCCGTTGTTTTTTCGCCGGGCAAACCGGAGGATGCACATATCTTTGGTTTTCAATTGATTGCGATGAATTTTCTCGTGCTGCTGCTCGGAATTTTTATGTTGAAAATCGGCGCAACGGGACGGGCGTGAATTTTGAAGGGCGAAATTTATTGGGGCTGTAATTTTTAGCGAGCAAGGTGCGTAGCACCTCAATATTTGTAGAAATCGTTGCCCATTATTTCCAAAAGGTGCGTAGCACCGGAACGTTTGGGTATCAAATATTTCGGTGCTACGCACCTTTGAATGGATTTTTCCTCCCTTTCTACAAATATTAGGGTGCTACGCACCTTGCTCGCTAAAAATTACAGTTCCAATTTATTTCGCCTTTATTTTCAAAATGAAAACCTGTGCGGCTACTTCAAAACTAAGGCGAAATAAATTTCGCCCTCCAAACCTCAAAACGATGCGCCTGCTCACCATTTTCCTCTTTTTTCAAATCATCGGGCAGGCGCAGCAGCCCCATTTTTTCCGGCATTTCACCGAAAAGGACGGCCTGAGCAACCCCGACGTGCAGTGCATTTTGCGCGACCGCGCGGGTTGGCTTTGGGTCGGCACGACGCGCGGTCTGAACCGTTTCGATGGGCGCAATTTCCGCCAATTTTTGCCCGATGCCAGCCAGCCGGGCCGCACGGTGAGCAACGAAAACATCACCGACATCGAGCAGGACAGCGCGGGTTTTGTCTGGATTTCGACCCGCGACGGGCTGAACCGTTTTGACCCGCGCACCGAGGTTTTTAAGGTGTTCAAAAACACGGGGCACGACGACGGTTCTATTCCCAATTCATTGATTACCAATATTTTAATTGACAAAAATCAAAAAATTTGGCTTTGCTGCGACGGCCGCGACCTCGCTGTTTTTGACCCAAAAAATCGGGCGGTCAAGACTTTTCCGTGGAAAAAAATGGTGGAAAACGTGCTGCCAAAAAGCACGTCCACGAACTACAAAACCATTTATTTTTTGACAAAAAAATCGGACACCAGTTTTTGGCTGCACACCAATTTTGGCCTGTTCGATTTTGATGTTTTGGAAGAAAAATTTTCATTTTTCCCCGAAAATTTTGCCCAAAAACAACCGAAAAATGCCCCCGAAAAATGTCCCGAAAAAAATTACTTGCCGTCGTGGGACAAGGACATTTTGCGTTTTGAAAACTGCACCGGGCGTTTTTCGCAGGTCCGTTTGCCGATTTCCGATGCGCTGAACGGCGGCAACCGACAGGTGAACTCCATCGAAAAATCGGGCGGCCAATTTTGGGTGCTCGCCCGAAAAGGCCTGTTTTTGATGGATGCAAAAACCGAAAAAATCGAGGCTGTCGTGCCAAGTTCGGCGAACCGTTTTTCCGCGCCGACGGGTGTTCTGAACATATTTTTTGAGGAAAAAAACGGCCTGATTTGGTTGGGCGGCGAGACGGGTTTGTGGCAGTTCGACCCACGTTTGCAGCATTTCAATTATGAAAATCTGCTGCCCGAAAACACCGAGGAATTTTACAATACTTTTTGCCGGACGCTCGATTTGAAAGTGTCCGGGCAGCGTTTGATCTTGGATTTTTACCGGAACAAATTGCTGGTTTTTGAAAATAAAAAACAACGTGCCGCAATCAATTTGCCCGGCCGGGCAGCCCTGCTTTTTGAGGACCGGAGCGGAAAAATTTGGGTCGGTGGCGGAAAAAATATTTTCCATTTTGACCCTAAAACATTGAAAATCAAGCCTTTTGAAATCCCTGCCCACCTTTTTGGCGCAGCCGAAAATTCCATTTTTCAGGGCATGGCCGAGGACGCGGCGGGCAATTTTTGGTTCGCCAACAACAAATCGGGGCTGCTCGTTTTTTGCCCCGCCGACGGTTCGGGAGCAAAGTCGAACGACGGTTCATGGTGGAAACCGGGGGAGGCCGACGGCTTCATTTCGAGTGCCGCCGCCTGCGTTTTTTCGGACCCGTCGCAGCGCACAATTTGGGTGGGCACGGAGGATTTTGGGCTGTTCCGTTTTGATGAAAAAACGCGAAATTTTCAACTTTTCCAGCACGAAGAAACGCGCCCAAAAACCTCGCTCGGCGCGTTCGTTGTTTTTGCGATTTGCCGCGACGGGGCGGGCAAAATCTGGGTGGCGACGGACCCCGGCGGCGTGTCGTGTTTCGATTATTCCGCGACCGCGGGCCAAGAATTTTTTACCCTCGGCACGACGGACGGTCTGCCGTCGAACCAAGTTTACAGCCTCGTGGCCGACCGCGCCGGAAATATTTGGGCGGGCACGGCGGAGGGCCTCGCGTGGATTGATTTTCGGACGCGGCGGGTGCGGTCGTGGACAAAAAACGAGGGCCTCGAAAACGATTTTTTCGACCTGCCGCTGCAACTCGGACGCGACGGCGAGGTGATTTCGGGATCAAAATATGGGCAGCAGTGGTGGCAGCCGGACTCGGTGCTGGCCGAAAAAACGGACTCGCGCGTGCTGCTGACGGCTTTCAAAATTTTTGACAAAAACTTTGCTGACACGTTGAACATCAATCATTTACAAAAAATTGACCTGTCGTGGCGCGAGGATTTTTTCTCTTTTGAATTTGCATCGGCGGAGTTTTCGCAGCCCGAAAAAAACGAGTTCCGGTACCGCCTGACGGGTTTTGATGCCGATTGGAATTTTACAAAAACAGGTCGCGCAGCCTACACGAACGTGCCGCCGGGCCAATATTTTTTGGAAATAATTTCTGGTCGGGAAGGCCGCTGGAACGAAAATGGCTTGCGGTTAGCCATCCAAATTTTGCCGCCGTTTTGGCAAACTTGGTGGTTCCGGTTGCTGGTTTTTGGGGCAATTTGTGGTTCGATTTTGGCAATTTACCGATACCGGGTCGGGCAAATCCGCCGCGAGGAACAACTGAAAACCGAGTTCAACCGCCGGCTCGGGCAGGTCGAAATGACCGCGCTGCGGGCCCAGATGAACCCGCATTTTGTGTTCAATTGCCTGAACTCGATCAACCGTTTTATTTTGGTGAACGAACCGGACGCGGCTTCGATGTATTTGACAAAATTTTCGAGGTTGATCCGATTGATTTTGGACAACTCGCGGAGCGAAACCGTGCCGCTCGACAAAGAATTGGAAGCCCTGAAATTGTACATCGAAATGGAGGCGATGCGGTTCGACAAGCGGTTCGATTACGAAATTTCGGTCGCGCCCGGCCTGCAAACCGAGCACCTCGAAGTGCCGCCGCTGCTGGTCCAACCGTTTGTCGAAAACGCGATTTGGCATGGTTTGATGCACAAAAAAGAGAAGGGAAAATTGGTGGTGCGCGTGCGGCAGGAGGCCCAAAATCTGGTCATCGAAATCGAGGACAACGGCATCGGACGGCAAAAAGCGGGCGAACTGAAAAGCAAATCGGCTACGGCCCAAAAATCGCACGGGTTGCAAGTGACTGCCGAACGGCTGGAAATTATCAACACGGTTTTTGGGACGGCGGCGGCGGCGGAAATTGTGGATTTGTTCGATTCGCACGGCGAGCCGAACGGGACGCGGGTTTTGATTCGGATTTGAAAATAAAAAAGCACCTATTTGCGACACATAGAAAACATAGGAGTTTTCACATAGCGCCCCATAGTTTTTTTATTTTAAACACATAAAAACTATTTTTAGCTATGTGTAAAACCCTATTTTTTATATTTGTGGCAAATAGTTAAAACGAAGAAAAAAAGAATGC
>JANNMS010000322.1:0-2877 GCA_031398055.1 Saprospirales bacterium
AGCACCGGAATATTTGTGTTGATATCTCGGTGCTACGCACCTTTTGGAAATATGGTCAATGGTTTTCTACAAATATTGAGGTGCGCTGCACCTTTTTTAATCAGCAAATTGAAATCTGAATTTTTATAGGAAAGCCCTTTACTGCTGAAACAGGCGTTTTTTTGTAACCAAAGCCTTGCGTATTTTTGCGGTCTTGGAAAACCGATTTCATCAATTTACTGTTTGGCAGTTAAATTCATCCGATAAACCAATCAAAAAATCACCCAACCAAAATGTCAAAAATTAAAAAAAGCGGCAAAAAACTCACTTCCCACCAATTGCAAATTGCCGTCCTGCGCCACCTGCTCGCGCAACCCAAAAAAAGGTACACCGCCCGCCAAATCATCGACATGCTCAACCTCGAAAACAACAAGGACGCGGTCGAACACGCCCTGCGGCAACTCGTGATGGCGGGGTCGGCGGCAGAGCATTTGGACAAAAAATTCAGCGTCGCGCTGCAACATTTGATGATTGAAGATGAACCGGAAACGGTTGAAATTCAGGCAGTTAAACCCAAAAAAGAGAATTTCAGAAAAGTAAAATCGGTGGTGGTTGATGATTTTTCAGAAGATAAAATCACTGATTTTTTGGATGCTGAAATTGAAAGTGAGCCACCAGAATTTGAAAAACCATTTCAAAAAAAGAAAAAAACTGCGGACGATTTTCCTGCAAAAAAACAGTCCGCCGAACCTGCCCGTCACGAAAAAACGCTCCGAAAATCAACTTCCAACAACCCGAAAATTATCGAAGGGCGGATGGACGCAACGCGAACCGGGACGGGTTATGTGGTGACCGAACAGTTGGACGAGGACATTTTTATCGGCAACCGACAAATGAATGGGGCGTTGAACGGCGACACGGTGACCGTAAAATTGTTTCCAAAAGTGGTGCGGCGGCGGCGCGGGCGCGAGGATTTTATGCCAAAACAGGAAGGCGAAGTGGTCGGAATCGTGAAACGGGCGGTTGAACATTTCATCGGGACTTTCCGGTTGAGCCGAAAATATGGCGTTTTTCTGCCCGACAACCCGAACATGCCCACCGATATTTATGTGCCGCTCGATGCCACAAAAAATGCCCGCGACGGCGATAAAGTGGTCGTGCAAATCACGGATTGGCAGGAAGGCAACTCGCAAATGCCGATTGGAAAAGTGAACACGGTGCTCGGAAAAATTGGCGGAAATGATTTTGAGATGAAAAAAATCCTGATCGGCCAAGGTTTTGACCTCGAACATTCGGACGAGGCGATGGCCGAAGCGGGCAAAATTCCCGACAAAATTTCGCCGCAGGAAATCCAGTTGCGCCGCGATTTTCGGGACATTTTGACTTTCACGATTGACCCGGAAGATGCCAAAGATTTTGATGATGCGTTGAGTATCAGGGAATTAGAAAATGGAAATTTGGAAATAGGTGTCCACATCGCCGACGTGACCCATTATTTGAAACCGGATTCTTCGATGGACAAAGAGGCATTTCAGCGTTCGACGAGTGTGTATTTGGTGGATCGAGTTTGCCCGATGTTGCCCGAAAAATTGTCCAATAATTTGTGCTCGCTCGTGCCGCACGAAGACCGGTTGACATTTTCCGCAGTTTTTATTTTTGATAAAAATGACAAAATTCTGGGTCGCTGGTTTGGCAAAACGGTCATCCATTCTGCCCATCGATTTGCGTACGAAACTGCGCAAACGGTTTTAGAAAACAAGCCGTCGGGGGAACTTGCGGGGCTTGAAATTTTCCCAAAATTGGATTGGGCTTTGAAAACTTTGAACCAATTGTCAAAAAAAATGCGCGCCGAGCGCGAAAAAAACGGCTCGATTGGTTTTGAAACCGAGGAAGTCCGTTTTCGCTTGGACGCGGACGGTTCGCCGATCGAGGCATTTGTAAAAGAAAGGAAAGACGCGCACCTTTTGATTGAGGATTTTATGCTTTTGGCCAACAAAGAAGTGGCGTTTTTCATGGATTCGAAAAGTGAGCACACCTCGGAAGTGCCGTTTATTTACCGGGTACACGACTTGCCGGACATGGACAAAGTGGCGGAATTTGCCCGTTTTGCAAACGAAATGGGCGTAAAATTGAAAATCGACACGCCGAAACAGATTGCAAAATCTTTCAACGAATTGATGTACGCCACGAAAAAAGACGAGCGGTTGAAATTGCTCGAACCGCTCGCGATCCGGACGATGGCGAAAGCGATTTATACTTCAAAAAATATCGGGCACTACGGTCTCGGTTTTACGCATTACACCCATTTTACCTCGCCGATTCGGCGGTTTTCGGACGTGCTTTGCCACCGGATTTTGGAAAAAAACTTGGGCAGCGGCATTTATCGGATGGACAAATCGAAATTGGAAGAGATGTGCAAACACATTTCGACCCAAGAAAAAAAAGCCGCTGACGCCGAACGCGAATCCATCAAATACAAACAGGCAGAATTTACAAAACGACAAATTGGGCAGACGTTGACCGGCATCATTTCGGGCATGATTGAGCGCGGATTTTTTGTTGAGTTGCCCGGTTCGAAGGCCGAGGGGATGATTGCGTTCCGGGATTTGGCCGATACTTATAATTTGATGGAAGGAAACCTGCGGGCAAAAGGCACGCGCTGGGGGCGCATTTTTAAAATGGGCGACCGGGTGCAGGTGAAAGTTTGGGCGGTGGATTTGCAAAAACGGCAGATTGAATTGGAATTGGCCGAGGAAGAACGGTGATGGCGGGCGAAATTTATTGGGACTGTAATTTTTAGCGAGCAAGGTGCGTAGCACCTCAATATTTGTAGAAATCGTTGCCCATTATTTCCAAAAGGTGCGTAGCACCGGAACGTTTGGGTATCAAATATTTCGG
>JANNMS010000331.1:0-15421 GCA_031398055.1 Saprospirales bacterium
GAGGGCGAAATTTATTACGCCATTACCTTAAAGCGGAATAAATTTCGCCCTCCATTTTAATTTTAAAAATTAAAAAAATCTTAATATTAAAAGGCCCAAAACTCAATCTGCTGGGTCGCCGCGAGCCAGAAATTTATGGCCACCAAACTTTTGAGGACTATTTGAAAATTTTGACCGCCGATTTTCCGCAGGTCGAACTCTTGTATTTTCAGAGCAATTGGGAAGGCGCGTTGATTGACAAAATCCACGAAGTTGGTTTTGATGCCGATTATTTGGGCATCGTTTTCAACGCGGGCGGTTTTACGCACACTTCGGTGGCGATTGGCGACGCGATTTCTGGGGTGAAAAAGCCCGTCGTTGAGGTGCATATTTCGAATGTCCACAAACGGGAACCGTTCCGCCATCATTCTTTTTTGTCGGCAAATGTGGTCGGCATCGTCGTTGGGATGGGTTTGGTTGGATATAAATATGGTGTTGATTTTTTGATTCAAGATTTTGAAAAATATGATTCATTAAATTTATAATTTGCAACTTTTTTATTTTTATAAAATAGGTTGACAAAAAAAGGTTTAAAAATTTTGACTTTTCGTCGTTGAGTTCCCTGCCAAAATGCCGTCTGCGGTGGCACTGGGTTTTGTTGTTGTTTGCTTTGAAACAAACACACGTTTTTTTCCAGCGTTTTTTCAAGTTTGTTTGTCCGGAACGTTTTTTTTGGGGGAGCAAAAAATTCAGCAACTTGGGTTAATTAACTATTTTTCAGTGCTCACTATGACAAAACGTGCTGTTCGGGTTGCGCCCATTTTAGTTTCCATGCTCAAATAATAAGTCCCTGCTGCAAGGTTTTCCAGTGGAATGGCGAGCGGGGCATCGAGCCAATTTTCAATTCGCCATGTCCGAAAAACCTCGCCCAAAGTATTGATAATCAATACCCTGACATTTTCTTCGGGCAAATTTTCGGCGTTCACAAAAAGCATTTCACCAAAATTTGGATTTGGAAAAACGGTCAAAATCTCCGGGGTTTTTTCAATGACAGAATTTTCGATTTCCGAACGGTCACCAGCCCCTCCGCCAAAATTTGCGGGCACGGCAGTCGTCACCGAGGCGAGGCAGCCATTTTTGTCTTTGACATTAAAAGTGTAGGTCCCCGGCAGCAGATTTGTGAACACCGACGACGAGCCAAACGACGAGCAATTTCCGCCCGATGGGTATTTTTGAAAACGATAGGGCGCGCTACTCGGAAAAGCCGTGCCGCCCGATGTTGCCGATTTGGGCACTGTATTTTTTATTTGGCAAGAGGTTCATCAATTTTTTGAGCAATTTGTTAGTCCTTGTATGCCTGCAAAGTTAGCAAAAGTTTGGGGCAGACTTCGTTACGTTTCATGGACTTGCCACCGTGAAACGCAGCATTTTAGACAGTTCGATTTGGTGGTACACGAGCCAGCTCAATTAAACTTTTACCCTTTTTCGTCTTTAAAAACTTTACGAAGCATTGTCAAAAGCCACGTTTTGAATTTGTAAAATGTGCCCCAAAAATTAACAACCAATCAAGCCATCCGTAAAAAAACTGCAATACATTTACACCGATTCAATCGACAATTTGACCACAATTTTTTCCACTTTTTTTACCTTCAAATTCAAACCCGACATGACTTTTCGCCATTTTTACCTACTGCTCGTCTCCTGTTTTTTCTTTTTCCAAAACACAATTTTTAGTCAAAACAACGCCCTGCAATTCGACGGAACGACGGGCGAGGCGAAATCTGCCGCTGCCGTGCAGGCCGTCAATTTTCAAAGATTCACCATCGAAAGTTGGGTAAAACTGGCGGACAGCCCTACCGACCCGACCGATGCCATCGCCGGAATCGGCAGCCTGACCCAGCCACTGATTTGGATTTGGTACGACCGGACGGGCGTGCAATTTGCCCAAAATTCGGTAGTCGTCGGTTTTTTCGACGGCTCGGCGGCGGTCAATTTTTCGCACGTTTTTGATTTTCAGCCAAATATCTGGACGCACCTCGCCGCCAGTTTCAACGGCAACACCAGTCCGAAAACCTTGGATTTGTACCTCGACGGGGTGCTGGCCGCCAGTTTCGCGCCGACCTCGAACCCGGCAAACTGGTTGGACGAGCGCGCATTTTTGGGAAAAATTCCCGGCAGCACCTTGCCCGGAAACCACCTCGCGGGCGCGCTCGACGACGTGCGGATCTGGAAAACGAACCGCACCGCCGCCCAAATTTTGGCCAACAAAAACACCGAACTCGTCGGCACCGAGGCCAATTTGTGGAACTATTACAAACTCAACGGCGGCCCCTGCGATGCCCGCGACTGCGCTGGGGAAGACCAATTTTTGAAAAAAACGGGCAGCCTGACGACCGTCGCCGGGCCCACGTTGACCGTGAACCCGACCTGCCCGGCATCGGGCTGCGCCGCGCCGATGTCCGGCATTTTTACGGTCGGCGGCACGGTGCCCGATTTTTCGACCATTCAATTGGCAATCAATGCTTTGGCGGTGCGCGGTGCGGCGGATTCTGTGTTTTTTCACTTGCGACCGGGCGTTTTTGACGAGACTTTTTTGACCCAGCCTTTTTTGGGTTTTTCACAAAATACGCCTGTAATTTTCAAAAAAGAACCCGGCACGGTGGGCGCGGTCGAAATTTCGGGGAATCAATTTGCGGTGCGGGTGCGGAACGCAAACAATTACCATTTTCAAAATTTGACTTTTGGAAAAGTTGTCCAAGTTGATTCTTGTCAGCGAACGAAATTTTTGGACTGCACTTTCCAAATTCCGACTGGCGGAACCGGAGTAGGGTGGGGCAATTTGGGCGATTCTTTGACCATCGAAAACTGCCTTTTTTCAAATGGAAAATACGGCATGAACATGGTCGGCATCGGCAAGCAGATCAAAATCATCGGCAACGAATTCCAGTCGCAATCGGCTTACGGCATCAGTGCTTCCGGCGCGATGGAGGACATTTTGATCGAGGAAAACCACTTTGTCCAACTGGCCGATTCGTTTTATTTTGGCATCAGCCTCGACCACATCGAGCGGGCGTTTCGGGTGCTCAAAAACCACATCGAAGTGGCCACCGGGCAGGGCATTCACATCCATTTTTCAAATCAACATGCCTCCCGTTCGCTGGTCGCGGGCAATTTTATCCGCAAAACGGCAGGTGGTTACGGCATCGAAATCAGTCTCGGAAACCGGACGGATTTTTTGCACAACACCGTGATTTTGAATGGTTCGGGGGCTTGTTTTTATTTTGCGAGCACGCAGGCCGCAAGCCAAGTTATTAAAAATAACCTGTTTTTGAACACCGGCACGGGCGTGGCGATTTCTGTTTTTGATGGGCAAGGTTTATCGTCGTGCAATTACAATTTGCTCTATTCGCATGGCCAATTTTTGGCCCACAGATATTATTCGAGCGTCGGCACGCTGGCCGAATGGCAATCGTATGGCTACGATTTGAACTCGATTTCGGTGAATCCGTACCTCGTTTCGACCGCCAACCCAACCCCGCAAAACCCACTTTGCAACAACTCCGGCAACATGACACCGGGCATCCCCGAAATCCAAAACGATTATTTTGGCAACACGAGAAACGCACCGCCCGACCCCGGCACCGCCGAATTCACGCCGCCGCCGCCCGCGCAGATGTGTGGAAATTATACGGTCGGCGGCACGTTGCCCGATTTTGCAGACCCTGAATCGGCGGTCAATTCTTTAAAATACAACGGCATGAGTTGCCCGGTGACTTTCGACATCCGGGCGGGCATTTATTCAAAACCTGTTGATATTCAAAACGTTGCGAAAGCAAATGCCGACGACCCGATTGTTTTTCGCCGCGATCCGGCAGCCGCGGCGGGCACCGCGGTGACTTTGCAGGGCAGTCATTTTGTGGCCAAAGTGGTGGGCGTGCCTGCGGTGCATTTTGAAAATATCAACTTTCAGCAAGTCGGCACGATTGGTTCGTCGTGCGTTGTTTTTCGGGCAAAAAAGGGTGTTTTTAAAGGTTGTTCGATTGTGGATTCCCATTTTTCGAGCCTCGAAATTGACAGGACTTGCGACTCGCTGCGGGTGGATTCGTGCCGGATGGTGGGTTACGATCGCGCTGTTTTGGTTTACAATTCGCCATCGAACGATACCTTGAAAAATTTGACAATTGAAAATTCTTATTTTGAAAAAGACGATGATTATTACGGCGCATTTTACATTGATGGCATGCTCAAAGATTTTATTTTTCAAAAAAACACGGTGCGCGGCGGTGGCGTTTTGATGCCGACGGCTGGCGCGACCACGATGAAAATTTTGAACAACCGTTTTTACAGCCCGTTCGGATTGAATATTTCCATCGCAGGACTCGCGCCCCCGGCAGGGCAAGAAGTGCTGATTGCCAATAATTTTTTCACCTCGAAAACGACGGGCACCGTGCCTGCTTTGAAATTTTCAAATTGCAAAAAAATCAATTTTTATCACAACAACGTCGCTACTGTTTCGGGCAGCAGCGGCGCGGTCGTCACGCTTTCCGGCAGCCAAAATCGGTTAAAAAACAACATCTTTTCGAGCAAACATGATTGCCCGGTTTTGTCCGCCGCGACGGGTTCGCTGCTTTTGTCGGATTACAACGACCTTTTTTCGACCGGCGCGACGCTCGCTATTTTTGGTGCGACGAACTGCCAAAACCTCTCGACTTGGCAAACGGCATCGAACCGGGATGCCCATTCTGTTTCGGCAAACCCAGAATTTTACAGTTTTCAAAACCTCCGACCGGATGCTGCGGCACTCGACAACGCTGGAAATTTTATCGCCGGATTGCCCGAAATCACGACGGATTTGGAAGGTGCGGCGCGGGTTTCGCCGCCCGACATCGGCGCGGTGCAGTTTGTGCCGGGTTCGATTCCGGCACTTTGCGGGACGTACAAAATCGGCGGCGCGGCACCGGATTTTTTAAATATGGAAAACGCCGCGGAGCATTTGAATGCTTCGGGGATGGATTGCCCGCTGGTTTTTGAGGTTTGGCCGGGCGATTATTTGGGTGTTTTTGCTTTGACAAATATCCAAAAAGCGGAGCCGACAGATGCGATTACCATCCGCCGCGAGCCGGGACAAACCGCCGCCACGACCTTTTCAAGTCCCGGAAAAATCATCCAAACTTCTGATGTGGCTTTTCAAAACCTGAATTTGAAACAGTTGGAAGTGAACAATTCGGCGCGGTTTGAGGCCAAAAAATGTGTTTTTTCAAACCCCGGATTGGATTGCATCGGAAATGGCGACTCGCTGCACGTTGATTCTTGCACGTTTTTGAGTTTGGCAAATTTCAAATTGCGCGGCGGCACGGCACTCGCAAAACCTGAAAATGGGGTGGTCGAAAACTGCCAGTTTTTCCAGTCCGGCGACATGATTTTTGTGCAGGATTCTTTCGACAATTTGACCATCCGAAAAAATATTTTTACCAAAAATGAATATTACGGCGATTGCAACGGCATCCGTTTGAACAACGCCACCGGCAACGTGCGGATTTATCAAAACCGTTTTTTGACGGCCAATGATTTTACCACTTTTCCCCTCGTTTTCAACAATTCAAAACCATCAGCCGGGCGCAGTTTGGTGGCCAATAATTTTTTCGCGGGCGGAAAATCAAGCATCTCGAACAGCGCACGGCTCGACATTTTTCACAACGCTTTCAAAAGCAACACGACCGTTTTGGCCATTTTGGGCGGCAGCAAACACCGCATTTTCAACAATATTTTAAAAAATGAAAACACGGGCACGGGCAATGTTGCCCTCCAAATTTCGGCGGTGGCGGTGCTGGACAGTTTTGATTTTAACAATTATTCGTCGGCTTCCAATTCGATTGCCCAACTCGGCGGCACTTTTTTTCCAACGTTCGCGGCTTGGCAAACGGCGACGGGGCGCGAGGCGCACGGCTTTTCGGTGAACCCGTATTTCGTTTCGGCGACGAATTTGGCGGTGCAAAATTCCGCGCTCGACATGGCTGGTTTTGCGGTGCCGGGCATCCCGGAACTTGATTTTGATATTGACGGAACGCCTCGAACTGCGCCGCCCGACCTCGGCGCGAAACAATTTACGCCGCTGCCGCCACTTTGCGGGACGTACACGGTGGGCAGCGCGGCGGCTGATTTCCCGAATTTGACGGAGGTGATTACCCAATTGGCGGTGCGCGGGATTTCTTGCGATGTGGTTTTTAACCTGCAAAATTTGAATTTCAATGGAGGCTATAATTTGAATTTGATTACAAAAACACAACCCACGAACCGCGTTATTTTTCGAAATGGAAACATCACTTCCAATTTTTCATTGTCAAATGTGGGCTACGTTTCTTTTGAAGATGTTACGTTTTCGCTACCTGCAAATCCGGGCGTGACGGCCACGAACACCCAAAATTTGAGTTTTAAAGCATGTGAATTTTGGATTCCGTACACCACAAATAGCATCGGCTTGTCGGTTCAGGGCGGCTGCGATTCGCTGCGGGTGGATTCCTGTTCATTTTACGAGGGCACTTACGATATCTGGTTTTCAAACACGCTGGCGGCATCGCGGCGCGGGATTTTGATTCAAAAAAATGCGTTTTATTCGCTCGTCCAACTTTCCGGGAATTTGAAAAACGCAGTCGTTCGGCAAAACTATTTTCAAAATTTTTCCCCAAATCCTGCCCTGCATTTTGAAAATACGACGGGCAAAATTTCGGTTTTGAAAAACAAATTCAACCTGACGAATACTGGAAATGTGGCCGTCGGCCTGTCGGTTTTTAGCCACATCGGTACCGATTCGACGCGGCTTTTGATTGCTGAAAATTACGTTTCGACCGCTTCCAATTATGCCATTTTGACGCTCGCTTCCAAATTTGTGGATATTTATCAGAACAGCCTGCGGTCGGCGGCTGGAAATCCGACCCTGAAAATCTCCGACGGTTGCGAAAATATCCGTTTAAAAAACAACCTCGTCAGCAATGTTGGCGGCGGTCATGCCATTTGGTCAAACAATTTGGCCGCGCTGTCTGCTTCGGATTACAACGATTTTTTTGCCGTCGGCGAAGGTTTGGGAAAAATCGGCACGACCGATTACTCGACCCTCGCCGCGTGGCAATCGGCCACCGGAAAAGATGCCCACTCGTTTTCGTTGAACCCGATGTTTCCGGCCAGTCCGACGGATTTTAATTTGATTCCAAAATTGCCAAATCTCAACGGAACGGGCACCGATTTGCTGTCGGAATACCCCGAATTGGCTTTGGACATCGAAGAAATGCTGCACACCTCGCCGCCGGATTTGGGCGCAAAATCATTTTCGCCCGGCGGCACGCCACTTTGTGGCACGTTCACGATTGGAGGCGCGACACCCGATTTTCAGTCATTTTCGCAGGCGGCGGATTCGATGGCGCAGCGTGGGGTGGGGTGCAATGTCGTTTTTCACGTCCGACCGGGAACGTACCCCGAAAACCCACAATTTTTGTTGATTGCAAAAACTGCCCCCGGCCACACGATTTCGTTTTTGCCAGAGCCGGGAACGACGGACACCGTCATTTTGAGCCACGCCGAGGCACCGCTGCGGGTGGTCGGGACGAACGATTTGAAATTTAAAAAAATCGGTTTTTTGAAAACGGGCACTTCGACGACCAGCCCGGCGGCAGCCAATTTGACCCATGCCCAGCGCGCCGAATTTGATAAATGCACGTTTGTCCAGCCAATTTCGCAACGTTGCATTCAGGTTGTGGGCAATTGCGATTCTTTAAAAATCAAAAATTGCAGGTTGACGGCGGGCGAAATCGGGGTGCGGCTGGACGGCGGAATTGCCTCCGCCGAAAATGTGCAAATCACGGACAATCAATTTTTTGACCACAAATTTGGCGTGAATGCCACCGCGAAATGCCCCAATTTGAAAATCGCCCGGAACCAATTGACTTCCAATTCGACGGCCAGCGGCGAGAGTTTTGGATATTCGGCGACGACGGGATTTTGGCTGGATATCACCGGCGCGGCGCGGATTCATGACAATTCGATTTCAAAAACACATGGCACGGGCATTTTGCTTTGGACAACCGACCCGGCCACCGACGGTTTGATTGCGGATAATTTTATTTCCATCGGCACCGGAAATTACAAAGGCATCATTGCCGATGTCAACGGCACGGGCACGACCAATTTGGACATTTTGCACAACACCGTTTTGCTGCAAAACAACCCCGACCCGGACGTGATTAAAAACCCATTTTATGCCATGTCCAATCGAATTCGAGCAAAAAACAACTTGTTCGCGTCCTTTGGAAATGCGCCGGCCATGAAAACCGAACTGCCTGCCCAATTGATTTCGGATTACAACGACCTGTTTTCGCAGGGCACCATTTTGGTGGACGGCGTGGGTCAAACTTGG
Source organism: Saprospirales bacterium (assembly GCA_031398055.1). Lineage (GTDB taxonomy): Bacteria > Bacteroidota > Bacteroidia > Chitinophagales > Saprospiraceae > M3007. Next base: position 8,387 of record JANNMS010000331.1, read on the forward strand.
CCGACGCTCGCGGCTTGGCAAGCGGCGCACGGCGAAGATTTGCACTCGCTGGCGGTCAATCCGCTGATGTCGGCCTCGAATCCGATGCTGCCGACCGCTTCGGTTTTGAACGGAGCGGGCATTTTTTTGTCAGGCATCCCCGAAATTTTGACGGACATCGCCGGAGCGATTCGGAACAACCCACCGGATATCGGTGTGCTCGAATTTGGCACGGCGCAAGCCTCGGATTTGGGCGTTTCGGCCATTTTATCGCCGATTTCGACTTGCGCGGGCGGCGGCGGGCAGGTTTTTCAAATTAAAATCAAAAATTTTGGCAACTCGAACGAGTCCAATTTTCAGCTGGCTTTTTCTTCAAATGGAAGTCCGGCGGTTGTCGAAAATTACACCGGCGCGACCATCCCGCCGGGCGACTCGGCGGTTTTTGCTTTTTCCCAAAATTTGAGTTTCCCCGCTGCCGGAAATTTCAATTTAAAATCATGGACAATCCGCCCCGGCGACTCCCAAACGGCAAACGACACGACCTCAAAAACCATCGAAATCTACAATTTGCCGACGGCAAATTTGACCGCGACCGTTCCCACAACTTGCCCCGCAGCGGCCAACGGTTCGTTGACTTTCGCGGCCAGCGGCGGCACGGCACCGTACTTTTTTAATTTGGGAAATGGAAACCAGTCGTCCGGCCTGTTTCAAAATTTGGCGATTGGAAATTACACGGTCTCGGTTTCCGATTTCCACGGATGCACAAAAACGGCCTCCGGAACCATCGGAAATGGCGACGTGCAGCCGCCCGTTCTGGCAAATTGCCCGGCAAATCAGGCGGCAGTTTTGCCGTGTCCGAGCGGCACGGGGCAGGTTTTTTGGACGGCCCCGACGGCTTCGGACAACTGTGCCGTGGCGAGTTTTTCGTCCAATTTTTCGCCGGGCCAAAATTTTCCAATCGGCACGACGACGGTCATTTACTCGGCTGCGGATGTTTCGGGTTTGACTTCGAATTGCTCGTTTACGGTTTCAGTTTCAGCAACGGCGGACGTTTTGCCGCCCGTTTTGGCCAATTGCCCGGCCAGCCAAAACCTCAATTTGGTCTGCGGCGCAGGCGGGCAGTCGGTTTCGTGGGCACCGCCGACGGCTTCGGACAATTGCAGTTCGGCGAGTTTGACCTCGAATTTTCCGCCCGGAACTTATTTTTCAGAAGGCACGACGGTCCTGATTTACACGGCTTCGGACGCGGCGGGGAACACCGCAACTTGCTTTTTTTCAATCACTTTGTCCGAAAATTCGCAAATCTGCACGTGGCTCGGCGGCACGGGCAACTTTTCGAACGCTGGAAAATGGTCGTGCGGCGTGGTTCCGGGCGGTTGCGATTCGGCGGTCGTCAACTCCGGCACGGTCAACGTGGATGCCAATTTTGGGGTGGGCAGTTTGAAATTGACGGGCGGAAAATTGACCGTTCCGGCGGGCAGTTTCGATTCAATTTACATCTATAATTACTTCGATTGGACGGGCGGCACGGTCGAGGCACCGATGTATTTGCCCGGCGAGAGCCATTTTCACGGCGGTAATTTGATTTTGAAAAGGGGTTTTCTCAGTGAAGGCATCATCTATTTTTCGAGCGGCACATTGACTTTCGGCGGCTCGACCGAGGTGCGGAGCATGGGCGATTTCGTGGTTTCCGGCACGGCGGCGGGTTTTGCCAACCAGTTGTCGGGCAATTCATTTTTCAACGGCGGGCTGGTGGATTTTCAAAAAACGGGCGGATCGTTTTCGCTCGCTGTGCCGTTTGAAAACGACAACACGGTTCGCCTGACGACTGGTTTTGAATTAAAAATCACCCGCAACTTTTTGGGCTACCCGTACTCGAACATTGGTTTTAAAAATGGGTCGAAAATCTCGGTTTTGGGCAGCACGACGGAGTTCCAATTTTTTGCAAATTTCACGGCGGCGGCGGGCGCGTTCCCACAAATTGTGGTCAACGGCGGCACGGCACTGCTCTGGACGGACGAAAATTATTTTGCCCCAAACTCAAAAATCGAAGTTTTGAAAGGCCGTTGGACGGCGAGCGACCCATTCCCGATCGGCACGCTGCGGCTCGTCGGCGGAACGGTGGACGGCAACGGGATTTTGAAAACCCAGTTTTTCGACTGGTCGGGCGGCTCGCTCCGAACCAATTTGACGATGCTCGGGCAGGGCGGGAAATTCGCTGGCGGCACGGGCACTTTGACCAAAACTTTGACCCACGACGGCCAAAAATTCGATTTTTTGAGCGGCAACATTGCGATGAACAGCACGGCGAAATTTGTCAACAATTCCTATTTCAGGCACCACGTCCCGGCGGGCTCGTTTTTGGTGAGCACGGCCCCGGTCCCGCCGGTTCAATCTGATCCTGAAATTATTTTCGACGGCGCAAAACCCGGCGTGGCGGCTGGCAGTTTTTTGATGCAATCTTTTGAAAATCATGGGGTTGTGCAAAAAGACACTGCTGCTGCGGGCGCGGTGGCGAAGTTCAACGTGCCGTTCGTGAACCATTCCGACGGCGAATTTTTGGGCATCGGTTCGGTGCAGTTTTTCGGTGGCTTGACGCAGTCCGGGCTGCTTGCGCCGGGACTGGATTCGACGGCTGGCACGCTGGTTTTGACCCGCGATTTTGACAACCAAAACGGCACGCTGCGCCTGTCGATGTTCCAAAACGGCGCGGCGGTGAGCCACGACAAATTGGTCGGGCAGCGCACCGTCCGGCTCGGCGGGACACTCGAAATCGAGGAGTGGGGCACGCTGCCGGACAGCAGTTTTGAAATCATTTCGTGCGGCACGCCGACGGGTTCGACCTGTCGTTTTGACACTTTTGATGTAGCGGTTTTGCCGCCTGATTATTCGTTGGTTTACGAAAACAAACGGGTTTTGTTGGTCAAAGACATGATGCGGCCTGCCGACGAGCGGGGTTTTTCATTTTTCAAAAACCATTTTTCGGCCTCACCCAACCCATTTTCGGAGCGAGCGGGGATTGATTTTTCTTTGAAAAAAATGGAGCAGTTGCGGTTCGTCGTGTTCGATGCGACGGGGCGGGAGGTCGAAATTTTGCTCAGCGAAACCAGTTTTTCGGCGGGGCGGCACACTGTTTTTTGGCAACCGGCGACGAGCGGGCGGGGCGTGTTTTTTGTCAAAATTTTTGGAAAGGATTTTTGCGAGACGCTGCGGGTGCTGCGGATTTGAGATTTTTGAAAGACCTTTTTTGTCAAACACATCGCTACGGTAAGACACATAGTGGTGGATTTCCGTTTCTGTCGGATGCTTTCCCGAAAAGGATGGTCTGGCACGGCCATCGTCATCAAATCGAGGATGAGTTCTGCTTTTTCCCGAACCGACCCGATCCGTTTGCCACGGCTCATCGCCGCCGGTGATGTTGATGGAGGCCGCCGGGTCGGTATCCATATATGCTTCGGCGAGTTACAAAACGAGGTTCACTTCGGTTCGAGTCGTGCGCCGGGCGGGTTTCGGCGGCCAATTTTTCGACCTGTCCTTGCCACGGCCGCGCCTCTCGGTGCGGCGAAACGAGCACCCAACTTTCGGTCAGCGGGTTGAAACGGCGGTGCGGCGAGTTGTTGAGTTGGTTATTTTTCCTTGATTTTGAAATTTGAAATGGGTGAGGCTTGTATTTTAAAATGGGTTGAAATTTTTATCATTGCCTCCTAAAATTACTTTTTTAAAAAAATCAAGACCAAAAATGGCGCAGTTTTTTTCCAACATCCAATCAATTTTTTCCCCAAATTTTTTCAAGTTCAAGTTCGTGCAGGACATCCTGAAAACTTTTATCGGCGTTTTCTTGGCCTTTTGGGTAGGCGAATGGACGAGCAGCCGCGACAGCAAGGTGAAGGAAAATTACCTGCTCCAAGAAATCCAGCACGAACTGCATCTCAACATTGACGACCTGCGGACGAACCTCGGCGGCCACCAACAAGGCATCGAAGCGGCGAAAACCTTCCAATTTTACCTGCAAAACAGCACTTCGGATTTCGATTCGCTCAATTTCTATTTTTACTTTTTGCTCCGCGACTTTATCTCGATCCAGCACACCGCGGCCTACGAAACCCTCAAAACGCGCGGCATGGAATCCATCATGGACGATTCGCTGCGGCTGCACATCGCCGATTTGTACGACTTCGAATTCGAGGCTGTCGAAAAACTCGAAGAGCAATATTATCCCCACGAATTCTTTGAAATCTACAACCAGCCGATGCTCCAGATTTTGACAAAATGCTTTGATTTTTCAAAAAAAAAGGGCGAAAACCGCCAAATCATGCCCCTTTCAAAACTGCCAAAACAGGAACAGAACCTGATGCACGCATGGTTGAAAAAGATAATCGCCGACCGCGCTTTTTCGATTTCGTCCTACCAAGAGGCCATTAAAAAAGGGGAAAAAGTGCTGGAAGAAATCAAAAAATCAAAGTAGGACTTTTGCAAAACGCCGAAAACCCAAATTAATCAGGTGTCATTCCGTAGGAATCTGCCCAAAAATCACAACAAATCTTGGCAGATTCCTACGGAATGACATTCAAGTTGCTTGCGATTTGTGCGTTTTGCGAAAGTTCTATTTTTAAATAATCTCCGTCCCAGCCACCAGCCGAACCGGGTAAATTTTCAAATCCATCCCAAAAACCCGTCGGTACGCCGCCGCTGTTTCTTCCGAAAACTTGTCCAACGCACTGGTTTTCAACAAATTAATCGTGCAGCCGCCGAAACCGCCGCCCATTTGGCGCGAGCCAAAAACGCCACGTTGCCGCGCCATTTCCACCAAAAAATTTGTCTCCGGCACACAAACCGCGTACTCTAAATTCAACCCGTCGTGGCACTTGAACATCAATTTTCCGAGCGTTCGGAAATCGTTTTTTTGCAGCGCGAGGCAGGCGCGTTCGACCCGTTTGTTTTCTTCCAACACAAATTTGCAGCGTCGAAAAATCACCGGCGGCAGGTCGTTTTCGTGTTTTTTCAAAAAAGAAAACGGCACATCGCGCAGGCTGGAAATGCCCGGTTTGAATTTTTTTAAAATGGAAACTCCCCTTTCACATTCCTCGCGCCGGGTGTTGAATTCGCTGTCAATCAAGACGTGTTTGACCCCGGAATCGAACAAAACGAGCGAAAAACCGGGCGCGTCGAACGGAAAATATTCAAATTCGAGGCTCCGGCAATCCAGCCGCACGACCTGATTTTCGCGCCCCATCACCGAAGCAAACATGTCCATGATGCCACATTTCATGCCCACAAAATGGTTTTCGCCGCGCTGCGCGAGCCGCACGATTTCCATTTTTGACAAGCCCAATTTGTAAATTTCATTCATCAAAAACATCATCCCACTTTCCAAAGCAGCCGACGACGACAGCCCCGCGCCGAGCGGCACGTCGCCACCAAAAACGACGTTCAAACCACCGAAAACCAGCCCGTCTTTCCGCGCCTCGTCGACCACGCCGAGCAAATAATTTGCCCACGAAAATTTTTCCTGAAACTCTGGTTTTTCATTTTCAGAAATAAAAAACTCGCCCAAATCATGGGCAAAAAAGGCAAATCGCCCATCGTCGCGCCGCCCGGCGGCCAGCCAAATCGCTTTGTCGATGGCGGCTGGCAAGACAAAACCTTGATTGTAATCGGTGTGTTCGCCAATCAAATTGATGCGCCCCGGGGCGCGGACGACGAGTTCCGGCGGGGCGGAAAAGTGGGTTTGGAAAGTTGATTTTACTGTTTCTGCGTTCATAAATATTTCAATTGGCAACTATTTACCACAAAGACACAAAGAGAACATAAGTTTTTAAAGTAGCATCTTATGTTTTCTAATGTGCCTTTGTGGTAAAAAGTAGTTGTGGTAAGTAGTTCGTTCAATTTTCCAAAACGTGTAATCCGAGCCGTAAAAATTGCCCGCCGCGAGCAAATCTAAGTTGCCGTCGTTGTTAAAATCGGCCACATCGTTGCGCATCGCGTTGTAAGTTTGGTGTTTGAGGCGTAACCCACTTGCGTGAGGTCAACTCCGGCAGTCAATGTGGGGGCGGCTGCCGACCGTTTCCTCGCGGGTTCCGTAACCGGTGTAGGAAAAAATCAAAACGGCAGCAGCATCCCTGACGGAGAGCGAATAATTGCCGTCGAAATCGAATTTGTCGAAAAACACCGCTGGCAGAAAAATCAACCGGAAACTTTTCCGGTACATCGAATCCGTGCAGCCAAATGTAGGCCACCGAAAACAGGCCGCCGAGCAGTAGCCACCGGCCGGTCGGACTGGTCGAGCGCGTCGCGGATTTGGGCAATTTGCACGCCTTCGTGGCTCAAAAAATGGATGCCAAACCCGAGCATCACCGCTCCGATGAGTGCCGAAAGGATGATTTTTGTAAAAATTTTGGGAAAGGAAAATTTCATCTTGATAACTTTTAGTTGGATTGAAACTTCCACAAAAAAACCGCCCCGCTTTTTACAAACGGGGCGGTTGGTTCGGGGAGCGGGGCGGAGGAATCGGTTGCGGCAGGCCTGAAAAATTTGGAGGCAATCGCTCAGGCAATGTAAAAACCGGGTCAAAAAACATAAAATCCTTCATGAACCCCTATTCTCTAAATTTTTAAAAACCGTTCGCCCGCCGCTCCGCCGTTTTCTCTCGTTTCAAACGAGATGAAAACCAAAAAATACAGGCCTTGCGGCAAATGCCCGACCTGCAAAATGCCGTCCTCGCCGGGTTCGGTTTTCAAATTTTGGGCAAAAACTTTCTGCCCAATCTGGTTGAAAACTTCGACTTTCCCGACCACTGTTTTTTCATCTAAAAAACTGATGTTCAACGAGTTGGAAGTTGGGTTCGGGAAAATGGCGAACTGGTTTTCGGAAACGATATTTTTTGAAAAAACAGTCCCGTTCCCTGGCACCGAAGTCGCCGGCGTTTTTTTGATGACCGATTTCAAACAGCCATTGGCATCCTTTGCCTTAAAAACAAAGGTCGTGTTCACCGCCAGGTGGTCAAAAATCGGGTCAGCCGCCACCCGAAAATCGGTCGAAACCATGCCCGTCCGGTTG
>JANNMS010000014.1:0-61078 GCA_031398055.1 Saprospirales bacterium
GAAGTAATCGTTTGACATCACAGGATTTATTAGCAGTTTTAATACAAAGCTCTCGACCCAAAAACCAAAATTCGACACATTAAACTTTTTTAACCCCAAAACTTACAAATCATGAGGCGAGGACGCCAACAACGGCAAAAATTTTAAAGAAAAAAATCAGTGTAAATCAGTCCAATCAGAAAAATCAGTTTTCTAATTCCCCGGTTTTTTTGCGTCCGCCTGTTGTTTTTCAATTTCGGCTTTCACCCGTTTCAACTGTTCTTCGGCCACCAAAATTTCAGCCATTTTTTTGTCCAAATCAGTTTGGGCTTTTTTCAAATTTTCCTGCGCCGTTTTTTCTTGGCCGGCGGCTGTGGTTGTTTTTGCAGTCGCATCGGCGAGTTTTTGATTTTCGGCGGCGATTTTCGGCGCGTTTTCGGTTTTTATCCGATTGATTTCTTCGGCGGCTTGGGATTTGGTGTCGGCCACAGTTTTGGCCTCATTTTCCTTTGTTTTTGCAATTTCGGCAGCTGATTCCTGCTTTGCTTTGTAAACCGCTTCGGTGGATTCTTTTTGGGCTGCGGAAATTTCGGCCAATGATTTTTGCCGGGCGTCGCCACTTTCTTTGGCATATTGGGCGCGTTTGTCCTCGGCATCTTTTCGGGCAGTGGCAACTTCGGCGGCGGCGGCGGCGCGGGCATCGGCGACTTCTTTTCGCGAGCGTTCTTGGGCTTCGACGGTTTCTTTGGCGTAGGCCGCTTTTTTCTCGTCGGCTTCTTTTTTGGCTGCGGTGATTACCTCGACAGATTGTTGTTTGGCAGCGGCCACTTCTTTTGCGGCTTTTTCGCGAGCGGCAGCGATTGCGGTGGCAGCGTCTTCCTGTGATTTTGCGACCGAAACTGCGGCTTCCTGTTTTGCCCGAGCGGCATTTTCTTTGACCGTTTTTACTTCGTTGGCCGCGTCTTGGTTGGTTTTTCCAACTTCCTGTGCTGCTTTTTCGCGAGCTGCGGCGACTTCGCCAGCCAAGTTTTGACGGATTTTTGAGGCATTTTCCCGCGTCATCCGAACAGAATCGGCTTCCGCAGATTTCACTTTTGCAATTTCAGCCGCCGATGTTTTCCGTGCCTCGGCAACGGCATTTGCAGATTCCTGCGCCACGCGAACTTGTTGTTCTTTTGCTTTTGCAATGGCATTTGCGGCTTCTTCTCTTGTTTTTGCAACTTCGGCTGCGGCTTTTTCTTTTGACTCAATGACTTGTTGAGTAGTCATGTTTTGAGTTTCCTGCTGCTTTTTCTTGGCTTCGGCGATGGTTGCTGCGGCTTCGGCTTGGATTTGTTTTACTTTTTCGTCGGCTGTCAATTTGCTCGATGCCACTTCTTCGGTGTACTGTTTTTGGGCAGAATCGGCTTTTGCGTTTGCTTCCAAAACTCGGGCGCGGGCTTCTTCGGCTGCTTTTTTGGCTTCTTCTTCGGCACGGGTTCGGGCTTTGACCACTTCGTCTGCCGATTGTTGTTTGATTTTTGCTTCCTGTTCGCGTGCCGCGGCAACGGCTTTTGCCAATTCTTCCTGCACTTTCACGATTTCGGCGTCTGCTTTTTGCTTGGCCGATTGAACTTGCTCGGCGATGGCCGTTTTTTCAGCCGCTGCTTTTGCTTGCGATTCCGCGATGGCTTTGGTCGATTCTTCCTGAATTTGCTGGACGGTTTGTGCCGCTTTTTGCTTGCTTTCGGCTACATCTTGGGCAATTTCAGATTTCGCGGCGTCCGCTTTTTTCTGTTCAGATTGGACGCTGACTTGGGTTTGCTCGATTTCCGCAGCCGCTTTTTTCTTTGCATCGGCCACGCTCAACGCAGATGCTTCTTTTTGTTTGGCGGCATTTTCACGGATTTCAGCCATTTCGGAAGCATTGTTTTGCATCAAAATAGCTTTTTCTTCGGCTGCTTTTCGGCGCGATTCGGCGAGGTCGAACGCGACTTTTTGTTTTTCCAAAACCGCATTTTCACGCGTCGCCGCGATGGCCGTTGCTTCGTCTTCTTTTATTTTTAAAATTTGTTCGGAGGCCGTTTTTTTGGATTCGACCACATCTTCCGTCGTTTTTTCTTTTTCAGTTTTGGCTTTTTCGCGGGCGTCGGTGACCATTTTGGCAGATTCTTCGCGGATTCGTTTCAATTCTTCGTCGGCATTCGTTCGAGCAGTTGAAATTTCATCTTTGTACTGCAATTTGGCGTCATCCAATTTGCTTTTGATGGCAGTGATTTCTTTTCCAGCATTTTCACGTGCTTTTTGCACCTCCTCGGCACTCGTCAATTTTGCTTTTTGAATTTCTTCGCCCGCCTGTTTTCTGGCTTCGTCCACCGAAATATTTATTTTTCGCAAAGCACTATCGGCTTTCACCCGATTTTGCTCGATGGCAGTGTGCGCCTCGTTTTTTGCTTTTTCAATTTCTTCGTTGCTCGATTTCCGAGCCGCCAAAACTTCATTGGCATATTCCAATTTTTTCTGATTTGCTGCCTCGCGGGCCGCCGCAACATCGGTTTGAAGTTGTGATTTTATGCTTTCGGCACGTGATTTTTCAGATGAAATTTCTTCGCGGAGTTTGGTTTTTGTTTGCTCCAATTCATTTCGAAGGTTGGTCACTTCGTTGTCGGTCGTGGTCGTAGCGCCGCCCGTTTTTTCACCATCTGTTTTGCCAGCGGCACTTCCATCTCGATGCCCGGGGCGAGAAACTTGCGCATTTCCATCTTCGCGAACATTGCCTTTGTCCAAAATATTGTTGAAACAAAAGGCCAATTGCATCATTTCATCCTGCCGATTTGGGTTGACGGTGAATTTATATTTTTGTCTGTCGACAAAATTGATGAAGTTGACACCCGTAATTTTCGAACCTGACATCCAAGAAATAGCGGCCATGTCCAATTTCAATTTATTGCGATGCGTCGGCGTCGAGCCGGGGACAACCTCGCCCATCCCAGAAAATTTGTAGGTTTTTTCCACCCCTTTTTCATCCACAAAAACGACTTGGTCGTCTTGGTTAAAATCAATGCCGCCAGCGGAAGTCAGCCGGGCAAAAATCCCCTTTTCGTCTGCCAAAAATTCGATGGAATAATTGTAATTGCCCCGAACGATGACCGTCCGGTGGACTGTCCGCACGATTTGTGTGCCTTCGATTCGCTTATTTTCGAGGATAATATCGTCGCAGTTTTGGCTGAAAACTGGAAAAATAAAAAGGAAGAGTAAAATGCAGGTAAGAATAAAACGCGATGAAGATGCCATGACTTTAAATTGGTTTATTGGTTATTAGTTATTGGTTATTGGTTTTGGATTGGCAAAAGCCACAACCAATAACCAATAACCCAATTCCCCAACAACCATATTCAGGGGACAAAATAACCGCGATTTTTTTCAAGCCAATGATTTTCAGGTGATTTTAAGTTTATGGTAGGTAAATTTTACCCAAACCTGATGTTTGGCGAAATTATCTATTTTTTTTCAAAAAGGAAATCGGCTTCGAGCGTGGTGCGTTTGCCGTTTTGGAAGACGACATAATTGAAATCTTTTTGCATTGCGAACGCACCAAACCGGCCTTTTTTGTCCAATGCCACGAACGCAACTTGACTTTCTTTGGATTCTGGACATTTTTCAGCGATTCTTCGGACGGCAATTTCGCATGCTTTTCGAGGCGATTTGCCGCGCCGCATTTCTTCGACGACCAAAAAACTGCCCAAAGTCCGCAAAACCAATTCGCCCAAACCAGTGCAGGCCGCGCCGCCAATTTCCCCATCCACAAACATTCCCGCGCCGATGACGGGACTGTCGCCGACCCGCCCGGCCATTTTAAAAGCCATTCCGCTCGTCGTGCATGCTCCGCAAATTCGTCCGGCAGCGTCCAAAGCCACCATTCCGCAGGTGTCGTGGCGTTCCCAATTGATTTTGGGTTCATATTTTGATTTGATTTTCCATTCTTCCCAGGCCTTTTTTGAAGTTTCAGTCAATAAATTTTCCATTTTAAAACCTTCGGACAAGGCAAATTGCAATGCGCCCTCGCCGACCAACATGACGTGCGGCGTATTTTCCATGACTTTTCGGGCGACAGAAATCGGGTGCATGATGTTTTTCAAAGCCGCCACCGAACCCGCACGACCGCGTTCGTCCATGATGCAGGCATCGAGGGTCACGTTCCCGTCGCGGTCGGGAAAACCGCCGTAGCCAACGCTCGTGTCTTCCGGGTCGGCTTCCGGGACTCGGACGCCAGCCTCGACAGCATCCAGAGCATAACCATTGTTTGCGATTATTTTTGCGGCTTCATCGGTGGCTTTTTCATTTTTCCAAGTCGTGATAACGAGTGGAAAACCCGCTTTTTCAGGGCTATTTAAAATTTCACAACCAGAATTTAAGACCGAACTTGTGGCCGCAGCAGCCGTGGTGAGCAAAGAATTTTGGAGAAACTTGCGCCGAGAAGTCATGTTGACTGAATTTTTTAAATAAAAAATGAAGAGGATTTTTCGATTTTGAAAAATGTTCGGCGAATGTAAAACCGCTAAAATTTGTAAAATGAAAATATATTTTCTGCTGACTGCAAGTTTGCTTTTCGGCAACTGTTCCAAAAAAATGAAAACCGACGACCCTGCCGTTTGGCAAAAAATTAAAATTGATTTTTCAAAAATTGACGAAGTTGGTTTGGCCGGGACTGCCGATGGAAAAGTGGCGGTGCATTATGAATTTTGCATCCCAGCTGATGAAAAAATGTGGAAAAAGGTGAGAAAAATTGATCCGACGGCTCAAAAATCAACAGCCCGCGGCAGGATTGGTTGCACCAAAAATGAATGGCTAATTTTGGGGATGACCCATCAAAAAAATTATCGGCGGGTGCTTTTCGATTTGGCAAGTTTGACTTTTGTCAAAAAAATCGAGGAGAATTTTTGGGAGTAAAAACTTAAAATTTTTGCAAAATCTCAAAAACCAGCCGCCGCAATTTCGCCCCAGATTCGTTGGCCACGCCAATCACATCTTCCAAACTTGTCTCGCGAATCGCCGACGGTGGAAACGAAACGTTGGCGACCATCGAAATCATCATCGCTTTAATTTCTGAATGTTTTGCGACCAAAATTTCCGGCACGGACGACATTCCGGTGCAGTCGCTGCCCAATTTTCGGAGCATTTCGTATTCGGCTGGTGTTTCGAGGTTTGGGCCTTGCAAAGCAGAATACACGCCTTCGAAGGCTCGGATGCTCAGTTTTTGGGCAGTTTCGAGGGCGATTTGCCGCATTTCGAGGTCGTAAGTTTTCAGTAAATCGGGAAAACGGACGCCGAGCCGCTCGTCATTTTCGCCCCGCAGCGGATTTTCTGGCAACATATTAATATGGTCTCGCACGATGACGAGGTCGCCCGCCCGAAAATGTGGGTTCACGCCACCCGAAACATTGGTCACGATGATCCGCTCGATGCCCAAAAATTTCATCACCCGAACCGGAAACGTGATTTGCTGCATCGTCCAACCTTCGTAATAATGAAAACGCCCGGCCATGACGACGACCGGATGCCGTCCGAGATGGCCGAAAATCAGTTTCCCGCGATGGCTTTCGACGGTGCTTTTTGCAAAATGTGGGATTTCGGAGTAGTCAATTTCGGCCACTTTTGCCACGTCGTCGGCCAAACCGGAGAGGCCAGTGCCGAGGATGATGCCAGTTTTTGGGAGAAAATCGGTGCGGCGGCGGATGAAATTGGTGGCTTCTTGAATTTGGTCAAAAAGTTTCATGTCAATTTTTTTCAAGCATTTTTGGATAAGGCAAAACGAGCAAAAACTCGTGCTGAAAATTGTATTTCGAAGTAATCTGCATTCGATACCGCGCCATGAATTTGATGAAAAACGCTTCCAATTCGTCCGGGTTAAAATACCTCGAATTGCCTTTCAAACTGTAGGCGATGTGCCGGACTTGGCCTTTTCTGTCAAAATAAAAAGTGACAAATGCTTTGATGCCCCGGACGTCGTAACCGACCTCGTCGCCGAAATTTTCCATTTCCCAAAGCATTTTGGCGCAGTAAAAAAAGGCAGTTTGGACATTGTTTTTGAACGGATAAAGAATTGGTTTGGGAAATTCGGTGGTCAAAAGGTCTTCCAAATCTTCCATATCGCCTTTGATAAAAACTTTGGGAATCAACGAATCGGTTTGGGCAAAATAGACCGTTGAAAAGGCACGGACATGCCCCGAAAAAAGGAAGGAACCAACAAAAGTGGCAAGCAATAGATATAGTTTCACCGAATTCATTTCCAAAAACTGTACAGCCCGAAGGTACACCGAGTCTGCTCTTTCCATTAAATTTGTCCGAAATTTTAGGCAAATCTTTAATCCCAAAAAATACCTAAAACTTTGATAATCAAAAACTTGAAGAAAAACAACTACTGAAATTTAATTTTCACAGGCAAACATTTGACGGCATGACGATTGACTTAATTTGCATGATTGCGCTCGCTTTTGGCTTTTGGGTAGGCTACCAACGTGGCATTATCCAGTTGGCTTTTAATTTGGTTTCCTACGTTTTTGGGGTGGTTTTGGCTTTTAAAATGACTCCGGCAATGACCGGCATTCTCGAAAAATTGTTCAATTCGACCAATCCGATGATGTTTTTTGCCGGTTTTTTGGTCAACCTCGCCATTTTGATGATCATCGTCCGGTATGCTGCGAAAGGCATGGAAAGTCTTTTTCAGGCGGCCTACCTCGGCACGCTCAACCAAGTGCTCGGCGGGGTGGCGTATGGCGGTTTTTTTATCTTGATTTTTAGTATTTTGCTTTGGTTTGGGCGGCAAGCCGCAATTGTAACCGACGCGACTTTGGCCGGTTCGAAAACCATCGAATACCTCGAAGTGATGCCCGGCCAAGCAAAAGGTGTGTTGATTCGCCTGCAACCCGTTTTTTCAGAAATCTGGCACACGTCCATGACTTGGATGGATCGGATGAAAAGCCACACGCCGGAAGCGGCCAATTCAGAACCAAAAATTTATGATATCGAAGAAGACAAACCGACCGGGAAACCAAATTCGCGGGGCATTGAGGATTTTCCGGACGACCTGCTGCGAAAACCAACGAAAAAACCCGAACCTCAAAAAGACGATGGAGATGGCATCGAAAATTAGTTATTAGTTTTTGGGGAATTGGTTATTGGTTGGCCAGTACCCAATAACCAAATTAGGTACTTTTCATATCAATTGTTTTTGGCATCATTCTTGTTTTTAGAAGAATACCCGTGCAATTGGAAGATTTCATGAAAAGTATTCTTCGCACGAAAAGTCTCGATCATCTTCTTTTAATCCCCAATTATATCCAATGAACCGAATGCAAACTCCTTTTTTTCATCAAAATCGATTGCTTAAGGTATGCTAATCCTGTATTTTGCTTTGGGTCTGTTTGTTATCGGCGGCGGACTTATTTCTGTTACAAACGCGTTGGCAGATAAGGTTTCAAATCCACGCCGTTAAAAAAAAGATTTTATTACGCCTGTCTCAATCATCCCAAGGGTAAAACTTGGGATGATTTTTTTTATGTCATGCTGAACGAAGTCAAGCATCTGAATTAATTTTGGCTCTATTATGATTTCAAGTTGCTGGTTTAAAAAGGTGCGTAGCACCTAGATATTTGTAGGAAAACAAGGAAAAGCGATTCAAAAGGTGCGTAGCACCGTCATATTCCAATGGCAAATGTTCCGGTGCTACCCACCTTTGAAAAAGATTGGCCACCAAAATCTACAAATATTGAGGTGCTACGCACCTTTTTAAACCGGCAACTTGAAATCATAATTGAGCCTTAATTTTTTTAACCCAGATTCTTCGCTTTCGCTCAGAATGACAGTCCAAGTAAAACTACATTTGCCCGACGCAATCCTCATTTTGGGTAAATGAAAAAGATAATTCTCGGCATTTCCGGTTCCATCGCAGCTTACAAATCTGCTTTTTTGACAAGGCTTTTTGTAAAAAATGGCCACCAAGTTCAAATTTTGATGACCGATTCGGCGGCGGATTTCATCGCGCCGCTCACGCTTTCCACACTTTCGAAACGTCCGGTTTTTTCTTCCGTTCGCTCCGGCGAAGGTTGGAACAACCACGTTGAATTGGGTTTGTGGGCAGATGCTTTTGTCATCGCTCCGGCCACTGCAAATACTTTGGCAAAATTAGCCAATGGCTTGTGCGACAACATTTTAGGCGCGGTTTACCTCTCGGCGAGATGCCCCGTTTTCGTCGCTCCGGCGATGGATTTGGACATGTGGAAACACCCGGCGACGCGCGAAAATTTGGAAAAATTGCAGCGCCACGGCGTTCAAATTATCCCTGTCGGAAATGGAGAATTGGCCAGTGGACTCTTCGGCGAAGGCCGGATGGCCGAACCAGAAGACATTTTTCAATTTTTGGAAAATCACTTTTCAAAATCTCAAAAACTCGCAGGCAAAACGGCACTCGTCACCGCCGGCCCAACTTTCGAGCCGCTCGACCCCGTTCGATTTATCGGAAATCATTCGACTGGAAAAATGGGCATCGCCATCGCCGAAAAATTGGCCGAGGCGGGCGCAAAAGTTCGATTGGTTTTGGGCCCGACCGATGAAAAACCTGAAAAAAACGAGCTGCTCGAAATCGTTCGAGTGATGACGGCCGAACAAATGTTCGAGGCCTGCGCTGAAATTTGGCCACAATCCGATGTCGCCGTCCTCGCCGCCGCAGTCGCAGATTACCGACCGAAAGTTTTTTCGGACAAAAAAATCAAAAAAAAGGACGCTGAATTTTCCCTCGAACTGACCAAAACGGTGGACATCGCTGCTTGGCTTGGCAAAAACAAGCAGGAAAACCAGGTTTTGGTCGGTTTTGCGCTCGAAACGAACGACGAGACGGCGAACGCTTTGTTAAAATTGGAAAGAAAAAACATGGATTTCATTGTTCTAAATTCTTTGCAGGAACGCGGCGCAGGTTTTGGCCACGACACGAACAAAGTCAGTTTTTTGCGCCGCGACGGCACGCGAACGGATTTTGATTTGAAATCAAAAACTGAGGTCGCGGCGGATATTTTGACCGAAATCCAGAATTTGTTGGCGGGGACGCCAACAAAGGCAAAAAATCCAAAAACCAATTCCCCAATTTCCCAATAACTAATCACCAAAAATGGCATCAGTTTTCGGCCACGTCATGGCATCGACCGCGATTGGATTTGCATTTTTTCCAAAACAATCGACCTTCAAAATTTTGGCAGTGGCCGGTTTTTGTGCCTTCGCGCCCGACCTCGATATTTTGGCTTTCAATTTTGGGATTGCCTACGAAAATATTTGGGGGCATCGCGGCGCGAGCCATTCCATATTTTTCGCGCTGGTTTTTGGGCTGGCGATGGCCGCTGTTTTTTACCGAAACCGGGCAGATTTTTGGAAAATCGCCTTGCTTTTTATCCTCGCCACCGTTTCGCACCCGCTTTTGGATGCCTGCACGACGGGCGGTCGCGGCGTGGCTTTGTTTTTTCCAATCGACAATTCGCGCATTTTTTTTCCTTTTCGAAAAATTTTGGTCTCGCCCATTTCGCCCGGCGATTTTTTCAGTGATTGGGGACTGCAAGTTTTGGGCAGCGAATTGATTTGGATTGCGCTGCCGGGTTTGTTTTTGGTTTTGATTTGTAATTTTTTTAGAAAAATACAGGCCAACTGACGTTTCCGAAACTTTAAAAGTTTCGGAAACGTGGCCTTTTCATTCCTGATTCCTCAACCCTCATTCCTAAAAATATGGATTCTTTAACTCAAATCGTCCTCGGTGCGGCCTGCGGCGAGGCAGTCGCCGGAAAAAAATTGGGCAATCGCGCCTTGATCTGGGGCGCGGTAGGCGGCACGATTCCTGATTTGGATGTTTTTGCCACCTTTTTTACCGACGAAATTTCAGCGACGGCTTTTCATCGCGGGTTCATGCATTCGTTTTTGTTCGCGGCGATTGCCCCGTTTTTTCTCGCAAAACTGACCGAGTGGTTTTATGGAAAATCCGTCCACCAACGACGAAGTTACAAAATCGGCGCGGCCATGACTTGGCTGATTTTTTACATCGGCGCGGCGGCGGGCATCAATTTTATCCCGGTCATCGCGGGCGAAGGTTTGAAATGGTACATCCTCGCTCCGACTTTGATTTTGGGTGTTTTTTTTGCCCGAAAATTGTGGCTCGACTACCTCAACCGCGACCTCCAAAATGTGGAAGTGCCGTTTTGGACTTGGGTTTTGCTGTTTTTTTGGAGCATTTTTACCCATCCGATTTTGGATTGTTTCACGGGTTGGGGCACGCAGGTTTTTCAGCCGATGGCCGATTTGCGGGTGCAGTGGAACACGGTTTCGGTGGTTGACCCGATTTGCACGGTGCCTTTTTTGGTGGCTATGATTGGCGTTTCCATTTTTTCAAGAAATTCTCGCGCCCGGCGGATTTGGTTGTGGGCTGGCTTGATTTGGTTTTGTGGGTACATTTTAATTTACACAGGTTATCACAAATGGAAATTCAACCAGATTTTTGAGCGGTCGTTGCAAGCCCAAAATATTCAGTACCAACGGTTTATGACTGGGCCGACGATTTTCAACAACATTTTATGGCTAGGTGTGGCGGAGGGCGACACGGCTTTTTATCATGGTTTGTACAGTTTCAACGATTGTCGGGAGGAGGTTTTGCGGTTCAATGTGATGCCGAAAAACAAAAATCTTTGGCAAAAAACCAACCTCGACGAGCCGACTTTGAGTTTTGTAAAATGGTTTTCCAATGGTTATTTCAACATTGTCGAGACCGAAAACCATGTTTTGCGGATCAATGATTTGCGTTTTGGCATCAAAGGCGACTCGATTTTGGGCGCGAAATCGTATGTTTTTCCTTTTGAAATTACAAAAAACGAGGGGCGAGCGGATGAAATTCATCACATCCGCGATTTGGATGGGGTGGGGAAGCAGTTTGAGGAATTGAAAAAGCGGATGGATGGTGTTTGTCCTGATTGAAATTTTTTTTCAGCGCCTTGCACTGGGCATATTTATTAAAATTTCTTCGCTGTCCAGACGTGCCACGTCATCGCTTCCGAGGTCAAGTTCGCGGATAATCCGTTCGCGGCTGGGCATCAAAAGCGCAAAAAGGACAAACCCAATTCCTGCGAAATACAACAAATCAGGATGGCCGGACACAAAAAAATAAAGCATCAAATTTATCAAAACTGCCCCATCTCGTAGTGCCATTCGAACGATTTGCCCTTGTCGGAAGTGGAGCAATTTTTCTTCGACGCTGGTTTTTTCGCGTGCGTCGGCCATAAATTTCTTTCCCAAAACCAGAGAAACGGCCGTCGTGGCCACCAAAACCGCACCGCCGATGTAAAAAAACATGGGGTCGCCCGTGAAAGGAATCGGTTGAACAAAAAAGTACAAAATCCCTGAAATTCCAATCAAACCAACCAGCATGGCGAAAAACAGGATTTGAAGTTGCTGGTTGAATTTAGCGAAAGTTGTGCGCGTGGTTTCCATTTTTTTGAAATTTTTAATTTGAAAAATTGAAAGGCAAACGTACAAAAGTGGTTGGGTAAATTTCATTTTACCACTCGCCCGAAAATGGTTTTTCCATCCATCTTTCCGGTTTTTCGAGTTCCAAAAAACCAAATTGCCGGTACAATTCGTGCGCATCCTTCGTACCGAGCAGCCAGCGGCGGATTTTCAGTGGTTCGTAAAATTCAAAAACGCAGTGCATCATCCATTTTGACAGGCCGCGTCCGCGAAATTCTGGCAAAATAAAAACATCCGCAAGCCACGCAAAACGCACTTCGTCCGAGACGACCCGACAAAATCCAATCTGCTTTTTTTCAAAATAAACGCCGAAACAGCGGCTGTTTTTGATCGACAACCGTACTTTTTCGAGTGGAATCCCACCTGCCCAATACGAATCCTTGGACAAATATTGGTGGATGACTGGGATTTGAAGTTTACGTTTGTCGGTAGAAATGAGGAAGTTATCTTTTGTCCACTCCATTTTTTTGGTTTTAAAATTTTTGAGAAATGAAAACGCTGCGGCAAATTTGGTTCATTTTGGTTTGGATTTGAAGTTTTCCCAACTTTCTAAAACTTGACCATTCTAAAAATTACTTTTGCCGCTCCCAAACCCAAAACCACTAAACTTTTAAAAAAAAACTATGTACCCGGATTTATCCTATCTTTTTCACGACTTGCTCGGCACGAACTACGACAACTGGCTTTCGATGTTCAAAATGTTTGGTTTCATGTTGGCCATGGCTTTTTTGGTGGCCGCCATGATTTATCGCCATGAATTGAAACGGAAAGCGCAGGAAGGCCATTTTCGCCCGATTCCCGAACGGTCGGTTGAAGGCCGCCCGGCCTCGATTGCCGAAATTTTGTCCAACGCGCTCGTCGGTTTGATTATCGGCGGCAAAGGTTGGATCGCGTTCACCGATTTTGAGCGGTTCAGCCCGAACCCGGCGGGCATCATTTTGTCCAGTGAAATGGCTTGGCCTGCCGCGATTTTGGGGGCTGCCGCGCTCGGTGCTTTGACTTGGTGGGAAGCGCACCGCCGTCGGAAAAACCCGCCGGAAGAAATCGTCCGCAACGTTTGGCCGCACGAACGGATCAGCGAAATCACGGTTTGGGCAGCGGTCGGCGGCATTTTGGGCGCGAAAATTTTCGACCTTTTTGACAATTGGGAAAGTTTTTTGCGCGACCCGATCGGCAGTTTGGCGTCGGGCGGCGGGTTGGCGTTTTTCGGCGGTTTGATTTTGGGTTTCGTGGCCGTCGTTTGGTATCAATATTCCAAAAAAATCCCGTTTTTGCACGCCGCCGATGCGGTCGCTCCGGCACTCGCGGCGGCTTACGGCGTTGGCCGGATTGGTTGCCAACTGTCGGGTGACGGCGATTGGGGCATCGTAAATGCCGCGCCAAAACCAGGTTGGATGTCTTTTTTGCCAGATTGGATGTGGGCGTACAAATTTCCGCACAACGTTTTGGCCGAACTCGAATCGCCCAACCAAGCCATGACTTTTATCGGCGATATGAAAGCGGTGCGCATCCCTGATTTTCCGGGGCGATATGCTTTTGAACTGGAACAGGCTGTTTTTCCGACGCCTTTTTATGAAGTTTTGATGATGTCGGTGGTGTTTGCCATTTTGTGGAGTCTCCGAAAACGCATCGCCACGCCGGGGATGTTGTTTTTTATCTACCTGATATTAATAGGTGTGGAAAGATTTTTAATTGAAAAAATCCGCGTGAACGTGGTGCACGAAGTTTTTGGAATGACGATGACTCAGGCGGAAATCATTTCGGTGGGGCTGGTTTTGATTGGGATTGTGGGGATTTTTGCAACCAAACGAATTGAACGGATGAAAACCTCTGCACCAATTTCAATTGAAAACGAGGAGAGTTAAAATTTTCTGCCTTGTCATTCCGAAGGAATCTGCCCAAAAATTCATGTGAAACTTGGACAGATTCCTTCGGAATGACAAAGTTGTTTGGTTAAAATGGGCGTTTTTCAAAAAGAAAATCAGGCCAGTTCCACCTCCGAGGCCAACGCCGCCGCCAAATATTCGCGGTTCATCCGCGCGATATTTTGCACTGAAATTTCCTTCGGACACTCCGCTTCGCAGGCCGTGACGTTCGAGCATTTTCCAAAACCTTCCTTGTCCATCGCGGCGACCATGTCCAAAACCCGTTTCCGGCGTTCGACAAAACCCTGCGGCAAAAGTGCGAGGTGCGAAATTTTTGCAGAAGTAAAAAGCATCGCCGAGGCGTTCGGGCAAGCCGCGACGCAGGCACCGCAACCGATGCAGGCCGCTGCGTCCATTGATTTATTGGAAATTTCTTTTTCGATGGGAATGGCGTTCGCGTCCTGCGGCTGCCCGGTGTTCACGCTGACAAATCCGCCGGACTGAATGATTCGGTCGAACGACGAGCGGTCAACCACCAAATCTCGAATAACAGGAAATGCCCGCGCCCGGAATGGTTCGATTGTGATGGTTTCGCCATCTTTGTAATGCCGCATGTGGAGTTGACAAGTGGTCGTGGCCTGCATCGGGCCGTGCGCGCGACCGTCAATCACGAGCGAACACGAACCACAAATGCCCTCGCGGCAGTCGTGTTCGAACGCGACGGGTTCTTGGCGTTCGTGCACCAATTTTTCGTTCAAGACATCGAGCATCTCCAAAAAGGACATGTGCTCGTTGACATTTTCCAATTGATAATTGACAAATTCGCCTTTGTATTTGCCACCTTGCCGCCAGATTTTGAGCGTGAGACGCATATTTTTTACGATTTTTGACTTCGAAGTTGAATTTCGCAAGTCGTGAATTTTAATTTTAAAAAATTGAAAACCAACAGTTTACCTTATTTATAACTCCGCTGACTCACCTTCACCACTTCATAATCCAACCTCTCCTTGTGCAATTCCTGCGGCACATTTTCCCCGCTCCATTCCCACGCCGCCACATATTTAAAATTGTCATCGTCGCGTTTTGCTTCGCCTTCCTCGGTTTGGTGGTCTTCCCGAAAATGGCCGCCGCAACTTTCATTCCGGTGCAGCGCGTCTTGGCACATCAATTCGCCGAGTTCGAGAAAATCGGCCACGCGGGTCGCTTTTTCGAGTTCAGGATTGAATTCGTCGGTTCGTCCCGGCACAAAAACATCCGACCAAAATTCCGCCCGCAGCGCACGGATTTCTGAAATTGCCTCGCGCAAACCTTCCGGGTTCCGCGCCATCCCACATTTGTCCCACATTATTTTTCCGAGTCGACGGTGAAAACTTTCCACACTTTGGTTGCCGCCGAGTGAAATCAAGCGTGCCAAACGGTCGGCAGTTTCTTTTTCCGCTGCCGCAAATTCGGGTGAATCGGTGGCGATTTTGCCCGTTTTTATTTCATTCGAAAGGTAGGAACCGATGGTGTACGGCAGCACAAAATACCCGTCCGCCAGCCCCTGCATCAAAGCCGAAGCCCCGAGCCGGTTCGCGCCGTGGTCTGAAAAATTGGCCTCACCGCAAGCGTAAAGCCCTGGTACTGTGGTCATTAGTTCATAATCAACCCACAATCCGCCCATCGTGTAATGCACTGCCGGGTAAATCCGCATCGGTGTTTCGTATGGATTTTCGCCGGTGATTTTGGCGTACATTTCAAACAAATTGCCGTACCGAGCCTCGACCGTTTTTTGCCCGAGCCGTTTTATCGCATCCGCAAAATCGAGGTAAACCGCCAATTTTGTCGCGCCGACACCTTTTCCATTATCGCATTCAATTTTCGCGGCGCGGCTCGCAATGTCCCGAGGAACGAGATTCCCGAAAGCGGGATAGCGGCGTTCGAGGTAATAATCGCGGTCGGATTCTGGGATATCTTTTGGGTTTTTGTCGCAATCCGCCGCGTTTTTTGGTACCCAGCAACGCCCGTCATTTCTCAAAGACTCGGACATCAAAGTCAGTTTCGATTGATAATCGCCCGAAACCGGGATGCACGTCGGATGGATTTGGGTGTAACACGGATTTCCGAAAAACGCCCCGCGCCGGTGCGCCCGCCAAGCGGCGGTCACGTTGCACATCATGGCATTTGTCGAGAGATAAAACACGTTTCCGTAGCCGCCGGTGGCCAAAACGACGGCGTGCCCTGCGTGTCGTTCGAGTTCGCCGGTCAATAAATTGCGGGCGATGATGCCGCGACATTTTCCGTCCACCGTCACCACGTCGAGCATTTCGTGGCGGTTGTAAAGTTTTACAGTTCCCAAACCGACCTGCCGGGACAATGCTTGGTAAGCCCCGATCAAAAGTTGCTGACCTGTTTGCCCACGCGCATAAAATGTCCGCGAAACCTGCGTCCCACCGAACGAGCGGTTGTCCAACAAACCGCCATATTCACGGGCAAAAGGCACGCCCTGCGCCACACATTGGTCAATAATTCCATTGGAAACCTCGGCGAGGCGGTGCACATTTCCCTCGCGGGCGCGGTAATCGCCACCTTTTATCGTATCGTAAAAAAGGCGAAAAACGGAGTCGCCGTCATTTCTATAATTTTTCGCGGCATTGATTCCGCCCTGCGCTGCAATCGAGTGGGCGCGGCGCGGGCTGTCGTGAAATGTAAAAACCTTAACAGAATACCCCAATTCGCCAAAAGATGCTGCCGCCGATGCCCCCGCCAAACCTGAACCGACGATGATTATTTCAATATTCCGTTTGTTGTGTGGCGCAACGAGCGCGACGTGCCCTTTGTAATCCGTCCATTTTTCCGAAAGATCGCCTGTCGGAATTTTCGATTTGAGTTTTGGACTTTGCTCGATTGACATATTTTTTCAATTAGGAATTTGAAAATTAGGTTGGAGGTCGAAATTTATTTCGACTTTGGTTAAAAGGTTAGTCGAAATAAATTTCGACTTCCAAATCGTTCAATGGCTTTTCAAATAAGAAACTATCGGAATTATCGCAAATCCCAGCGGCACGCCAATCGCATAAATTATCCCAAAAACATGGATAAAACCATTGTATTTTTTGTGGTTGATGCCCAAAGTTTGCAGCGACGACCAGAAGCCGTGCCACAAATGGAATGCAATCACGACCATCGAAACGACATAAAAAATGACGTAAAAAATATTGGTAAATGCGTCGGCGACGGGCGTGTACAAATCTTGGACAGGATGGTCGTAGGCCGAAACGGTGGCGGGCGGCACATTTCCCAACTTCATTTGCAGCCAAAATTGCCACATGTGAATCAGGATAAAAACAAAAATCACGATGCCAAACCAAGCCATGTTCCTTGCCGACAATTCGTTTGGCCGACTGTATTTTACGGCATATCGGCTCGCGCCGCTGGAATTTTTGTTTGACAACCAAATCCGGATGCCCATCACCGCGTGCAACAAAATGAAAAAGTACAAACTGTACGAAATGATTTTGATGATGGGGTTGTGGGTCATAAAAAAGGCGTACGAATTGAACGCATCGCCGCCGTCATCTTTCAAAAGTTGCAAATTGCCGATCAAATGCACCACCAAAAACAGCATCAAAAAAATCCCAGTCAAAGACATGATGACTTTTTGACCGATGGAAGAACCAAAAAACTTGCTGACCCACATATTAAATTAGGAATTTGAAAATTAGGAATTAGGAATTTGCTCCGAGAGCAAAACCTTGTTGCAAATCTATTTCACCAAACATTTTTAACAGATACAAGATTAGAAAAAGAATTTTATTTAGAGCAACTCGAAATTGGTCGGAGGGGGGAATTTATTCCGCCACGCAAAAAAAAGGCGGAATAAATTCCGCCCTCCAATCAACCAATTTTTGCCAATTCATTTTTCAAAAAATCAATCACCTCAATTTCCTGCGGGTCGACGCCCTGTTTTTCGGCCAAAAACAAACTCGTCCAGTCGCCAAGATTTGTCAAATAAATGGCCTTTTCAACCTCACTTTTTCCTTTTGAAAAAATTTCGAGCGTCGTGCCAGAGAGCGGGCGGATGATGTTTTGAATGATATTTGTCCGAATTGCCGTCCGTTCAAAATCGGTTTTGTTCCGCAGCCAAACCGTTGCGATTTCCGGGTGCGCCGTTTTCCAGCCGACCAATTCGTTGTGGTTCATCTCCGGCAGGACGTGGTGCCAGCACAACATTTTCGCGTTTTCGTTGATTTGCTGCCGCCAGCGGACGGCGACGGCTTCCATTTTGTCACCTATATATATGACTGGTGTTTTTCCAATCAACTGCCCGGCCAATTTTTCGGCCTGTTTTTGGATGGCCGCGCTGTCTTTGACCACGAGTTTTCGGGCGGCTTCGAGTTGTTGCAAAATTTTTCCGGAAATCAATTTCGCGCCGCGCAAAACTGCGAGTTGCAAAACCACCGAAAAACCCAAACACGCCCGCGGGCTTGCCCAGCCGCCGGGGACTTTTACAAAATCAAAACCGTGTTTTTTGGCCAAATCCAGCAGTTTTCCGCCGGATGAAACGACCACGATTTTCGCGCCCGTCGTCAAAAGTTGTTCAAAAACAGCGACTGTTTCTTCGGTATTTCCAGAATAGGAAGAGCAAATAGCGAGGGTATGTTTGTTTATCCAACGTGGGATTTCGTAACCTTTGTTGACAAAAACGGGCAGTTTGATTTCGTCGCGGGTGAATTCCTGCACGAAATTTCCGCCGATGCCGCTGCCGCCGAGTCCTGAAATAAATACCGACCGGAGCGGTGCCGAGTGTTTTTTTATTTGAACCGTTTTTGCCAGTTCGAGGGCTTCCGCGAGTTGGTCGGGGAAACGGGAAATCATTTTTCTCATAATTTTTTAAAATGAATAATGTGCCAAAAAACTCAGGTTGTGCCCAAGCCAATTTTGTTTAAAATCGGGATTTGTCGCCCGCGGATCCCAAATAAAAGTAAACGAACGGTTGTACCGAAATGAAAAACCGAGGTGTTTTTGGGCAAAAAACGTCGCGCCGAGGATCAGCGAACCGTCGTTTTCATTGAATTCGTCCTGCAAAATGATGTCCCCAAAATCACTTTTCAATTTGCTGCCGATCAATCTGGCGTACGAAACACCACCATTGAAACTGAATTGGTAAAAACCACCATCACCCTCGCCATCCGATTTCCATTTGTCTTTGTACGAAAAAAGGAGGGGGACTTCGACGTAATTTAGGGTGAGAGAAAATACCGGGTCGTCAGGATTTTGAATCAATTTTCGTTGCGCCCCGCGTTGTGTAAATTGAAAACCGAGGTTCATTTCCGAACGTTTTCCGAGTGCGGTGTTAACTTGGATTCCAGTTTGGAGACCCAATTTGTGGTAGCCATAAAGATTGTCGCCGTCAATTTGAGAGGCCGTCAAACCAAAAATAGCTTCGGCAGAAAATCGGCGGACGCGCTGGGCCGAGGCATTTTCCGAAATGAAAAAAAGGAGGAAAAGCACGGCCAAAATTTTGCAAATTCTAAAACTTCGTAAATTCTGATACATAAATTGAAATTGTTTGAATCAGAATTTGCAAAATTTTAGAATTTTCAAAATTCTAAAATTCCGCAAATTCTGATTCTGATTTCGTCAAAGTTTCTTTTTTTCAATCAATTCCAGCAAGTCATCGCGGTAGTTTTTACCGATTGGCAGCAGTTTTGGTTTGTCTTTTTCCAAAACTTCGACCATGTTCCCTTCGATCGCCATGACTTTGTCCATCGCCACGATGTACGAACGGTGGATCCGCCGGAACTTGTTCGAAGGCAGTTTTTCCTCCAAACTTTTCATCGTCTGCAAAGTTATTACACGCCCGGCAACCAATCGGATGATGACATAATCTTTCAAACCTTCGATGTAAAGAATGTCGTTGAAGTTGATTTTGACCAATTTTTTGTCCGCTTTCACGAAGAAAAAATCGAGGCCATCGTCGCCCAATTTTTCGGGACCGGCTGGTTTGTGGTCTTTTTTCATCAAATCCAACTGCTCGACCGCCTTGTTTACGGCTTTCATAAACCGGTCGAGCGAAATGGGTTTCAATAAATAATCGAGTGCGTTTAGTTCAAAACCTTGAATCGCGTAATTCGGGTAAGCCGTCGTGAAAACCACGAGGGGCGGGTGCGGAAGGCTTTTTACAAAATCAATCCCGGTGAGTTGGGGCATTTGGATGTCCAAAAACATCAGGTCAATGTCCCCAGTTTTGAGTGCTTCGTTGGCTTCGAGGGCATTCGAGCAACGTTTAACCAATTGAAGGTCAGGCATTTGCGAGATGTAAGTTTCCAAAACATCAAGTGCCAGCGGTTCGTCGTCAACAATTAGGACTTTCATAATTTTAAAGTTGAATTAAAAGAGTTACGGCATATCGATTGGGGTCATTTTCGACGTGAAGTTCGTGGTTTTCGGGGTATAAAAGTTGCAGCCGCTGCCGGACGTTGGCCAAACCGATGCCACCGCTGCGGCGACCTTCGTTTTTGGGCGTGTGGGCAGGTTTGGAATTTTCGATAAAAAATTCGAGGTCGTCGTCCTGCACCCGCAGCCGGACGTGGACAAATCCGCCGGGCGCGATTTGGTTTTGGACGCCATGTTTAAATGCATTTTCCAAAAAAGGGATGAATAGCAGCGGCGCGACCATTTGATGGCTGACCCGGCCTTCGGTGGTCACCGAAATTTCGACGGTGTTCGGTTGGCGGAGGCGTTCGAGGTCGAGGTAATTTTCCATGTACTGGATTTCTTTGGAAAGCAAAACCTGCTTGTCGTTGCATTCGTAGAGCATGTAACGCATGATTTCGGCCAGTTTCAGGACGATTTCGGGTGCTTTTTCGCTTTTTTTCAAAGTCAAAGAATATAGGTTGTTCAAAGTATTGAACAAAAAATGTGGGTTGATTTGGTTGCGCAAAAACCGCAGTTCGTTCGCCATATTTTGGGTGGCGATTTGTTGGGTCTGTTGTTGGAAACGCCACCAGCCGGTCAAAATGCTCAATATGGTTGAAAAGATTCCGATCAACAAATTTCCATAAAAAACCACCTCTTGATTGTCCACCAAATGGTCTTGCAAATCCTCGGCACTCGAAAATTTGAGGTAAAAAACAAAAGTTTTGATGGGTGTGATGACTAAACAGGCGGCAATTAAAAGGACGCCATACAGCAAAACCCGTTTTTTTAAAAGAAATTTGGGGATCAAAAAAAGCAAATTGAAATAGACCAGCACCGCAAAAAGCACCAAACTGATGATTTCGTTGCTCAACATGAATCCAAAAGACCGCTGCTTGCCAACCCCAAAAAAAAGCAAAACACAAAAAAACACCAGCCAAAATAGCGAATGGTACACCCAGCGGCGCGACAAAAATTCGTAACCCTTATCCAAAAATTTTGTGAAAACCATGACCGGCTGTTTTTACTGATGTCCCGGACAAAACAACAAGCCGTTGGTCGAAAAGCAGGTTTATTTTAGATAAATCCTTTTGTCTTGGCTGATAAAAAGGTGGAAAAGCGGTGGGAAAAGGAAAGTTTGACGTTTGAAAATTGGGATAGTGGTTAAAAATCGCCGCCTCAATTCAGTCAAAATCGTAAATCCAAAACCAGAAATCCCAAATAGCCGACCTACTTTTGCACCTCAAAATTTAAATCTGCGGATGGTTTATATCACGCGAATTGAGAAATTCAATGCTGCCCACAAACTTTGGGTAGAAGATTGGTCCTACGACGAGAACGTGGCCGTTTTTGGAAAATGCTCCAACAAAAACTGGCATGGCCACAATTATACTTTGCACGTCACCATCAAAGGTCGCCCCGACCCGGTGACCGGTTTTATTATGGATGTGAAAAAACTTTCGGGGCTTATCCGAAGCGAGGTGACCGATCACCTCGACCACTCGAATTTGAATTTGGACGTGGATTTTATCCCAAAAGGGATGCAGCCGACGACCGAAAACCTCGTTTTGCTGATTTGGGAACGCCTCGTCGATGCCTTGAAAAATTACCCTTGCCAACTTCATGGCTTGAAATTATGGGAAACGGACACGATTTACGCTGAATTTTATGGTGAGCCGGCCTGATTTTTTGCCAAATTACTGACTCGAATTTTCTTTAAAAATTGGTTTCACCGCTGCCGAATCGAGTGGGGGAACTGTCGCTGGTTTTGTCGGACGGACAGGCCGGTTTTGGAAAAGTGAATCTTGCAATTCCATTTTTGCCGCTTCCAAAAGCAGGGAATCTGCAATTTTTCCTGCCGAAGACAACAATTGGTTTCTGCAATCCGCTGATTTTCGGCTGCGTTCTTTTTCGACCCGTTCGGCTACTTTTTCAGCAATAATTTGGTCGCGGCGGTCGTCGCAGGCCAGCAAAAAAGAGATAAAAAAAAGGCAGAAAATTAAAAATTTCATGCCGCAAAAATAGGGCAGGATGTGAACCTGGAAGGCGCGAGTTTGAGCAAAAATATCAAAAATATCTAAAAATCTCACCCCTGCCATTGCGTTTTGGTAGAAAACGCTTTGCGAAAAACATAAATCAACGCGAGCAGAAATGTGTAAGAAAGTGTGGCTGTCATTGGTAAAAATTGTATTTTAGTGGGCAGATAATCGGTTTTCGGATTCGTTTTCTTGAAAACGGGGCGGCTAAAAAAAACGCTGCCAGCCGTATTGAAAAACTTCAAAAAATTCCTTCACCCAAAATCTAAACCTCCTAAACTTTCTAAACCTAAAACTGTAACCTTTCCCCAAAATTGACTGTCTGACCAACAAAACACCCCAGCCAACCACAAAAAATGAATCCAATCATCACAGACGAATTACTTATCCGGCAGGTTTTGGACGGTCGGCAAACGGCTTTTGCGGCTTTGGTCAAGCGGCACGAGCGATATGTTTTTACTTTGGCGATGCGTTTTGTGAAAAATCGAGAGGACGCACACGAAGTTTCGCAGGACAGTTTTTTGAAAGCCTTCCGGTATTTGTCCGATTTTCGGGGCGAGTGCAAATTCACGACTTGGCTGTACAAAATCGTTTTTTCGGTCGCTGTCAATTTTTTGCGGGGAAAAAACCAACTGCTGCTTTCGTTGGACGATGACCAAAAACCGATTTCGTTGCCGAATTTATCATCGCCCGACGCCTCCCGCGAACTCGAAATTGGCGAAAAAAGCACAGCCGTTCGCCAAGCCATCGAACAACTTTCGCCCGACGACTCGGCCATCATCACCTTGTTTTACCTTTGCGAACAATCATTGGACGAAATTTGCGAAATCACGAATTTGACAATGACCAACGCAAAAACCAAACTTTGCCGCGCCCGACAACGTTTGTCAAAAATTTTGAGTGAAAATTTTTCAGAAATCCTAACTCATTGAAAATCAAAGTCATGGAAGAAAAATTTAAAATCACGGACGATAATTTGATGCTGCATGCACTCGGTTTGCTCTCGGCAGTCGAGGCGCGGCAAATGGATGTTTTTTTGAAAAACAATCCATCTTGGCAACAAAAATTTGTTGAAATCCAAAATGAAAACGAACTCATTTCTTCGATGAATTTCGAAGTGCCTGATGCCGATTTTTCGGAAAAAGTCGTGGCGGCTTGGGTCTTGGAATCGGCGCGTTTGAATTTGGGAGAAAAAAGTTTTGCCGCAGATTTTCAAAAGAAAAAATCGAAAAACTGGGTCATCCGCAGCATCTTTTCAGTTTTCGGGTTGATTGTTTTTGCCAGCATTTTCATCCTGTTTTTTTCGGTGAACGGCCAGCCCGTTGCCGACAATTTCCGAGTGCCGCTGCCCAATTTTGATTTTGAAAGATTGTTTCTCCATCCCGGTTTACCTTTCGCCATCTTGTTTGTTTTGACGCTGGTCGGACTACAATTTTTGGACAAAATCATTCGCACCCGGCAGTTTTTGAAATTTCAAAATTGATGAAAAAGGAAAAAAAAGAGAGGCATTTTATCGAGCAACCCATCTTTCCTGGCGGCGACAAAGCCATGACGGCCTTCATTTACCAACATCTTCGTTACCCGAAACCGGCGGTGGATTCCAAAATTCAGGGCATAGTTTACCTCGAATACGGTATTGATTATCAAGGAAATGTGGTCGAAACCCGGATCATCCAATCCCTCGGACACGGCTGCGACGAAGAAGCCGTGCGCGTGGTTAAAATGTTGAAATTCGAAATGGGAAAATACCGGGGCATCAAAGTCATTTTTCACAAAAAAGCGAAAATCCAGTTCCAGTTGCCGAAGCCGCAAAAACTGTCTGCCCCGCCGCCGCAAGGCCAATTGCCGCTGCAAATGCAATATAATTACGTCCCGACACCGCCGAAAGAAAATCAGGTAACGGAAGAAATTGCGAAGCAAAGTGAAGTTTACAATTACATGATTTCAATTTGAAATGTGGATCGAAAACTGATTGGACTGATTTTTCTGATTTTCGCTGATTTTTTCGGCACAATTAAAATCAGCGGAAATCAGAAAAATCAGTCCAATCAGTGTTCGATAAAAATCAAGCACCCACTTTATCGAATTTATCCAAACCGAGGTTGTGGATAATTGCAATCAATTTCTCTCCGTATTTTTTGTCGGTGGCATATCCGGCTTTTGACAAACCCCTTGCCCAACCCACAAAATCCGTTTTTTCCAATTTAAAAAGTGGCGAATACCGTTGGCTTTGTGCCAAAAACTGGCTGTGCGCTCGAAAACTCAACCACGGATTTTGGTATTTTCGGAAAAAATCTTTGTGCGAATCATCGGTAAAATTCATGCAGTGACCCTTCGAGCAGTTCCGCGAAAAACATTTGATGCCAAAATGATTGTTCGTCGAACGCGCCAATTTGCTGCCGCCCGCGTTGCTTTCCAAAAGTCCTTGCGCCAATGTAATACTCGCCGGGATGCCGAATTTTTCCATCTCGGCGATCGCCACTTTCCCATAATTTTTCAAATACGTCCGCACGGCTGCCTCGCATTTTTCGACCTCGGTATGCGGGATTCCATTCCGTTTGGCGAACCCGGGATCCATCGCAAAAGTCACGTTGCCCATCGCTCCGGCAGGCATTTGAACACCAATTGGCTTTCGCGCTTTCGGTGCCTCGGTGTCTGAAAAGGCAGTCTTGACGGCTTTCCCCGATTGTTCGATGGCTGGCAAATCGCCAAAACTGAACTGCACATTCAGTTTTTCGCCCCAAACGAAATAGGCAATGCCAGCCAGCACCGCGAGTTTAAAAAGGTTGCTGGTTTGCGTTCCCTGCTGTTCAATTGTTGTCCTGTTTCCGTTTCGGGAATCGTAAGCAAACTGTTGCATAATGCTAAAAATTAAATAGTTATCAATAAAAGGATGGGACAAATTTAAAACAAGTTGTTTCTTTAAAACAAATTTTTTGGCTACGTTTTTTTAAAAAAATATTTTTTGTTTGTTTTTGACATGCAACAGCCATGTTTGTCTTCAACCATCAATCCCATATTTTTCTCGCAACTGTTTTTTCAAGGCCAACATCTCATCCCGTTTTTGCGCCGCCGTCAAAAAGTCCAAATCTTTCGCCGCGCGTTTCATTTCATTTTCAACATTTGAAATCATTTTTTCGAGTTGCGAGCGCGTCGCCATCGACACGATGGGTTCGGCCGCGAGGCTAAGTTCTTGTTCCTCAGTATAATACGAGTGCATTTGCTCCACACCTCGGATATCTAAAATGCTCCGGGTCGCCATGATTTCGGCTTTTGATTTGGTCACGGTGCGCGGCGTGATGCCGTGTTTTTCATTGTAATCTATCTGAACTTGCCGCCGCCGCTGCGTTTCTTCCATTGTTTTTCGCATCGAATCTGTGATTTTGTCGGCATAAAAAACCACCAAACCATTCGAATTTCGCGCCGCACGGCCAGCAGTTTGGGTCAGCGACCGCGCATTTCTCAAAAAACCTTCCTTGTCCGCATCCAAAATTGCGACCAGCGAAACCTCCGGCAAATCCAAACCCTCGCGCAGCAAATTCACCCCAATCAAAACATCGTACTCACCCAAACGCAGGTCGCGGATGATTTCAACCCGTTCCAAAGTCTCGACATCGGAGTGGATGTACCTGCATTTGATGTTTAATTTTTGAAAATATGTGTTCAGTTCCTCCGCCATCCTTTTGGTCAAAGTGGTCACCAGTGTCCGTTCGTCCACATCGATCCTTCGTTGGATTTCTTCCATCAAATCATCGATTTGGTTGAGCGACGGGCGTACCTCGATCGGCGGGTCGAGCAGCCCGGTCGGCCGCACAAGTTGCTCAACCACAACACCTTCCGTCCGTTCAAATTCATAATCGGCGGGCGTGGCGGACACAAAAATCACCTGATTTATCATCGTTTCGAACTCCTCAAAACTCAGCGGCCGGTTGTCCATCGCCGACGGCAAACGGAATCCCCAATTCACCAACGACTGTTTTCGAGATCGGTCGCCGCCCCACATTCCCCGGATTTGCGGGATGGTCACGTGGCTTTCGTCCACAAACATCAAGTAGTCGTCCGGGAAATAATCGAGCAGGCAAAACGGCCGCGTCCCGATTGCTCGACGGTCAAAAAAACGCGAATAATTCTCGATTCCCGAGCAGTAACCCAGTTCTTTTATCATTTCAAGATCGAAATTCGTGCGTTCTTTTATCCGTCGCGCCTCGGCCAAGCGGCCGTCCTGGATAAAATATTTTTCCTGCGCCCACATCTCGTTTTCGATGGCGCGGATGATTTCGGCCATCCTGTCGCGGGGCGCGACGTACAGATTTGCGGGAAAAATGGCGGCATTTTCCATGCTGTCAAGGCGTTTCCCGGTTTCGGTTTCGATGGTTTGCAGGCTCTCGATTTCGTCGCCAAAAAAGGTCACGCGGTAGCCCCAATCGGCGTACGGCAAATTAATGTCCACCGTGTCGCCGCGCACCCGGAACGTGGCGCGGCCAAATTCAATCTCCGTCCGCGAGTACAAACTTTGCACGAGCGAGTGCAAAAAACTCGTCCGCGAAATCGTTTGACCACGGAAAATCCGGATAATTCCAGCCGAGTAATCTTCCGGGTTTCCCATGCCATAAATGCACGAAACCGAGGCGACGATAATTATGTCCCGACGGCCAGAAAGCAAAGTAGAAGTTGCACGAAGCCGCAACTTGTCCACTAATTCATTGATTTGTAAATCTTTTTCGATATAAGTATCCGTCACCGAAATGTAAGCTTCGGGCTGGTAATAATCGTAATAACTCACGAAATACTCCACTGCATTGTCCGGGAAAAAGGTCTGGAACTCGCCGTAAAGTTGTGCGGTGAGGGTTTTGTTGTGCGTCAAAATCAAGGTCGGTCGGTTGAGTTTTTCGATGACATTTGCCATCGTAAAAGTTTTTCCAGAACCCGTCACGCCGAGCAAAACTTGTGCACGTTCGCCTTCTTCGATGCCCTGAATCAATTGGCGAATGGCATCAGGTTGGTCACCGGTAGGCTTGTAATTTGAAGATATTTTGAAATTCATTTCACTTAATTTTTAACCGACAAAATTAATCTGCCCGCCCAACCAAAACTCAAACTGGAACTGTCTTTTTGAAAAAATCTTTCTCCACATTTTCAAATCAAAAATCTTTCTCCGATGAAAAATTTCAACTTCGCACTGCTCGTCATTTTCCTTTTTTCAGGAAATTTTGCTTCGTTTTCACAATCTGCCGTTTTACCAAAACCAAATCCCGGCTTGTTATTTTCCTTAAATTATGGAAGAAATTACTCGGAAATAAGTCAAAATCAAGGCAATTCTTTTACCTTGAAATTTCAAATTCCGATTTCAAAACATTTTGGAATCGCTGCTGGAATGCTCGCCAACAAAAACAACGCGCCAGATTCATATTCCGAAACTGAAAAGTATTTTTCGTTTTTCAATAACTTGGATTTGGCTTTTTCGATTGGGAAAAAGCATAGATTGGTGGCCGCAACCGGGGTTTCGCACCAATTTTTGCCAGCGATTGAAAACAGATATTACCAAGATTGTTTTTGCGGGGTTGGGTATTCTTCTTTTTCTAAACCAATAAGTAGTTACTATTTCAGGCAATCCGAATACGGAAATTCCTACCATTTTTTCGGTGTCAACGCGATGCTCGACTATCAATTTTTCTTTTCAAAAAAATACTTCGCCGCCGCCGGATTCGACTGGCATTTTTTCAAAAACAAGAAATTGGAGGAAAATTTTGGCCGCCGGGAAGTTTCGATGCGGCAACTTCGGCTGGGCATTGGGCTGAAAATTTAATTCAGGCCTTTTTTAAACGTGTCCAAACACCTCTGCCGCGCAAAAACATGGTCAACCATCGGTTTTGGATAACTAAAAGAATCAAGTTCTGGCACCCATTTACGGATGTATTTCAGTTCGGGGTCGAACTTTTTGGTCTGTTCCGATGGGTTGAAAATCCGGAAATACGGCGCGGCGTCCGTTCCGCAACCTGCTGCCCATTGCCAACCGCCATTGTTGCTGGCGAGGTCAAAATCCAACAGTTTTTCGGCAAAATAGGCCTCGCCGAGCCGCCAATCGAGCAATAAATGTTTGGTCAAAAAACTGGCAACAATCATTCGAACCCGGTTGTGCATGAACCCGGTTGCGTTCAATTCGCGCATCCCGGCATCAACAATCGGGTAGCCGGTTTGGCCGATTTTCCATTTTTCAAAATCATCGGGCGCGTCGCGCCACTCGATGTTGTCGTATTGTTTTTTAAAAGGATGGCCGACGACCTGCGGAAAATGCGCCAAAATTTGGCTGTAAAAATCCCGCCAAATCAGTTCGTTCAAAAACGTGGCGTTCAATTTTTGGGCGTTCCGCGCCTTTTCACGGATGGAAATGGTGCCAAACCTAAAATGGATTCCCAATTTGGAAGTCCCGGCGATGGCCGGAAAATCCCTCGTTTTGTCATAATTTCTGACCAACCCTTGCGTCACGGAAATTGGTGGGAAATCAATTCCAGATTTTTCAAAACCAATTTCTCCGAGCGTTGGCAGCCGCAACTCCTTGATTTTCAAAAAGTTGGAAAAATATTTTTCGGTGGGATAAGATTTTAGGTAAAATGATTCGCTTGTCATGCTGGAAGCATCTGCATTTGTCATTCTGAAAGAATCCGTCCCAATCCAGTTTGGCGTGGTTTCCAATTTCAACAACCATTTTTTGGAAAAAGGCGTAAAAACGGTGTACGGCGTTTTATCCTCTTTTAAAATTTCGCCTTTTTCAAAAATAACGTGGTCTTTGAAAGTTTGAAAATCAATATTTCGTTCGGCAAGCATCGTTTTAATTTCCAAATCCCGTGCGATGGCGTAGGGCTCAAAATCATGAT
Organism: Saprospirales bacterium; assembly: GCA_031398055.1. Lineage (GTDB taxonomy): Bacteria > Bacteroidota > Bacteroidia > Chitinophagales > Saprospiraceae > M3007. The sequence goes on from JANNMS010000014.1 coordinate 28,687, forward strand.
TTGTAAAAATTTCGCGGACATCGAACTCGTCAAAAATTTGGCGGAAAACTGCCGCCGGGTCGCCCGCCCGCACCAAAACTGAACTGCCCAATTTGCCCAATTTTTCATGTAAATCGCTGATTGCCAAATGGATAAACTCCACGCGGGCATCGTTTTTTGGAAGTTCTTCCAAAATGTTTTTGTCAAAAATGAAAATGGGCAGCACCGGGAATTTGCTTTTCAAAGCATGAAAAAGCCCAGCGTTGTCATCGAGCCGCAGGTCGCGGCGAAACCAAAAAACAGAGATCATTTTTCCTTGCTTTTCATCAACCAAAAATAAACTGGGACGCCCAAAAGTATCAAACCCAGCCCCGGCCACGTGTAATTTGGTTTGTAAATTAGTAGCGGCACGCAAATCCCAACGGTAATCAACAAATAAATAATTTGGACAATCGGATATCCAAAAGCACGGTACGGCCGCTCGGCGTCCGGGTATTTTTTTCGCAATTTGAAAATGGCGAGGATGACGAGGGCGTAAAAAATCAGCACCACGAAAATCACATAATCCAATAAATCGCCGTACCGACCACTTAAACAAAGCGCGCACGCCCAAAAACATTGAAACCAAAGTGCTTTTTCGGGCACGGCGGCGGCGTTGAGTTGGCCGCAGTTTTTGAAAAAGAGGTTGTCGTTGGCCATCGTGTAAAACACCCGCGCCCCGGCCAAAACCAAACCGTTGATGCAGCCAAAAGTGGAAATCATCACGACAACGGCTATCAAATTGGTGCCCATTTCACCAAAAATCATTTTGGAAGTTTCGACGGCCACGCGGTCGGAATCGGCGAAAGCGATGCCTGAAATCGGCAAAACGCGCAGGTAAACGAGGTTCAATAAAATGTAAATCCCAACGACAATTGACACGCCGAGGAACAAACTCAGGCCGATGTTGCGCTTCGGATTTTTGATTTCCCCGGCGATAAAAGTGATGTTGTCCCAGGCAAAAGAGGAAAATATCGCCCCGACGCTGGCGATCGCAATGGTTGAAATCACGCCCCACGTCCCGAAAATGGGTGTTTTTTCAATACCTGTCGGCGTGGTTTTTAGATTTTGCAAAGTCCACGCGTCCTGCCAATTGATGTCCCAAACGCCGGCTGTTTTTGCAAAAAACAGCCCGGCCAAAATCAAAATTACGATGCCACCGATTTTGGCAAGGGTAAAAACCAATTGTACCCAACGGCCATTTTGGATGCCCCGCGTGTTGATAAAAGTCAGAAAAATAATCAAACAAAGGGAAGTGACCTGCGCGGCATGGATCGAAAAACCACTTTCCGCGCTGCCAATCAAGTAATGATTTTCGCTCAAACTTGGAAAAATGTAGGCCGCAAACTTTGAAAATGCGACCCCGACAGCCGCAATTGTGCCAGTTTGAATGACAGTAAACAATGCCCATCCGTACAAAAAAGCGGTCATCGGTCCGAAGGCCTCGCGCAAATAAACATACAATCCACCCGCTTTTGGGTACATCGCCGATAGTTCACCGTAACTCACAGCAGCCAAAATCATCATCAAACCGGTCAAAACCCAGACCAAAATCAAGTAACCGGGACTGCCGACATTTCGAGAAATATCAGCACTAACAATAAAAATACCGCTGCCAATCATGGAACCCATGACAATCATGGTGGCATCCAACAGGCTGAGCGAACGACGAAATTCAGAATTCATAAAAAAAGTGTGGTTGGTTGATTCGAAATTTTGATGATTTCCATCGGGTAAATGTAGAATAGGAAAGGTTTACAAAGTCGAAAAAAAAAGGGCAAACTGGCGTTCTGTTCAGCCAATTTGCCCTTTTCAAAAAGGTATTCAAATTTTTACTTTTTAAATCGGTAAGAATATTGGTCAGGTTCATTTTCATAAAAACCATCCAAATTGACCCAACTTCTCGAATCCTGCATCGCCGAAATCGCATCGCCAGCCGAAGTAATTCGTGCACCATTTACAGCAGTGATGACGTAACCGGGCTGCATATTTGTTAGATAAACAATGCTTCCTCGCTGAATCGAAGAGACGACACAACCATTTATTTTCAATTTCCGTTTTTCGGCGGGTGTCATTTCGCGGAGTTCGCAGCCCAACAAATTCAAAAGTTCATCGCCCCGAACTCGCACGGCAGCAGTCGTATTATTGATGTCTTTCAAAGTAATTTTCGTTTTCAATTTTTTTCCGCTGCGAAAAACATCCAAAGTCACGTCGTCACCGGGTCGCAACCGACCGATAAATTCCTGCAATTCCGGTGTGCTTTTCACCCGGTAGCCGTTCAGCCCAACAATCACATCGCGCTCTTCCATGCCCGCGTCGTCCGCCCCACCGTTCAAATGAACTCGGTTGACAAAAACGCCCTCGATATTTGTCAAACCAATTTCCATCGCCAAATCCGAGTCCAAATCTTGGATTCCAACGCCTAAAAACGCACGTTGCACCATCCCAAATTCGCGCAGGTCACGCACTACTTTTTGTACCAAATTTGCAGGTACTGCAAAAGAATAACCTTCGTAACTTCCTGTTTCTGTGATGATTGCGGTGTTTATGCCTATCAATTCGCCAGCCGTGTTGACGAGTGCGCCGCCGCTGTTTCCGGGGTTCACTGCCGCGTCGGTTTGCAAAAAAGACTCGATGCTGCTGCCGCCGCCGAGGATGTTGATGTTCCGGCCTTTTGCCGAAACGATGCCCGCCGTCACGGTACTTTCCAATTTAAAAGGATTGCCGACCGCCAAAACCCACTCACCGACGCGCACCGAATCTGAATTTCCAAAAACCATAAATGGCAAGCCGTCCGCCTGAATTTTGAGCAGCGCGATGTCTGTCGAAGCATCGAGGCCGATGACTTTTGCCTTGTATTCGCGTTTGTCGGCGAGCATCACTTTCACGTCGCTGCTGCGTTCGACGACGTGATGGTTCGTCACGATGTACCCGTCCGGCGAAACTATCACGCCCGAACCCGACGAACCAGTCATGCTTCCGCCTTGCCACAAACCGCCGTTCGCCTCCTGCAATGCACGGATATTGACCACTGCCGGGGTGGAAAGTTCGGCTGCAACAATAAAATTGGTCGGAGCTGCGGAGTGAAAAGTGCCCTGTTTTCGCTGTTCGAGCAGTTTGTCCATCAAATTGGTGTACCGCGCCTCGCCTTCGCCCTCCTCCCAACTGATGCGCGGGCGGTCAAAAAGTTGGCGATAAACAAAAATTGAAAACAAAGAACTCACGATGGAAATAGAGGCAAAAAAAGCAATTTTGCGCATGAATTTAATTTTTTAAAATGAATGGTCGAGGGCTGTTTGCGGAGGATTTGATTTGAAATTTTGGGAGCGGGAAGATTTTATTAAACGAAAAACGACAGGCTTGGTTGAATTAGTTTGGGGGTGCAAAGAGAATCATTGAAAATCATTTTAAAAAAATAGACAAAAGAATCGTCTTCAAGGTGGCATGAATTTTAAAAATTTGTGATTTGAAAAAGCCAACTTCACTCAATCTTTGTACGGATCAAACATGTCCGGCGCAGCCATTGCAACTCCGATTGGCCTCAATTTGTGGACAACTTCAATCGTCTCGCCGTGAAATTCCAGCACCTCGTTCAGTTTTTTGTAACATTCCGGAGCCTCGTCCGGGCCACCGCCGCGCAACGCGATTTTGTTCTTTTTCAAAGTTTTTTTCCACGCCGGCCAGTCCACCAGACCTTTTGAAATGTATTCCGTTTTGCCATTTTTCCAATGTTTTTTCCCGGCGGCCTGTGTCCGAGACATCACCCGACCTGCGCCGTGAACCGTTGAAAAAAGTCCTTCCCGGTTTTCCAACGTATCTAAACCTTTGATAATCACCGAAATATCGGCCATCGTCGCGCCGACGAAACCAAATTGGCCGGGAAACGCCGGGGTCGCGCCTTTTCGCACGACGTAAAATTTTTCGCCAAAATGTTCCTCTTCCCACAAAAAATTGTGGTGGTTGTGGACTTCAAAAACCGAGCGACCGCCCAAAATTTCAAGTACTTTTCCAACCACGACATCGCGCCCGGCGTAGGCATAATCGCCAGCCAAACGCATCGCCGCGAGGTAATCTTGGCCGACCGCCGAGGCCGAATCGAACAAAATCGGCGGCGCATCCATGCCACCTTCGGCTACTTTTTCATCAAAATCTTTGCCTTTTGAAAGTGCGATAAAACCAGTCGTCGTTTTGTGCCCAAAACCCCGCGAGCCAAAATGCACCCCGATCCAAAGCCAGCCCGCCTCGTCCTCGAACAAATCCACAAAATGATTGCCCGAACCGACCGTGCCGAGTTGCGCCATCGCCATTTGCATCATTTTTTGCTGTGGTTTGAAATCTGCTTTCGAAATTTTGTCAAAAACTGGGTGGTCAATCGGGTTCGGATTGGGTCGCCCTACACCGAAACCGATTTGGCGAAAAACCTCGTCCATCACTTTTTCGATGTCGATTTCGGCGGCTCGGATGTTCGTTTGGCAAGCCTTGTTGCCGCACGCGATGTCAAAACCGACACCCGATAGGCTGATTTTGTTCCGGTAAGCCACGACTCCGCCGATCGGATGGCCGTAACCATAATGTGCGTCGGCGGTCAAAACTGCCCGATCGTCGGGCGACGAATAGCAGTTTTTGATTTGTTTAATGGCGTTTTCATCAATGATGGATTCGCCGAAAATTTTTAAATTCATATTATTATTATGATGTGGTGGTCTGAATCAGAATTTGAAGAATTTTAGAATTTTCAAAATTAGCAGCATTTTGAAAATTCTAAAATTCTCCAAATTCTGATTCAGACATATTTTTCATAAATTTGCCTCAACCCAACTCCAAATCTACAAGTTTCAAATTTCACGCTTAAAATTTTAATGAAAATGAAATCTAAAATTACACTCCTCGCTTTTGCCATTTCGATGGCGTTTTTTTCCTGCGAAACTAATGTTGTCCCGGTTGATTTTGTGATGTGTCATCCGGCTGCAGCGTCGATGGCCGATTTTACTTTTGATAAAAAATTCCTTGCCGCGCACCCCGTTCCGGTCAAAAAACAATTTGATTTGGCTGGCGAATCCATCAAATTTCCATGTGCCGATGGCAAAGAAGGCCAAGCATATTTGGTGCGTTCCGAAACTGAAACCAAAAAGTGGCTGCTTCTTTTTCACGAATGGTGGGGCTTGAACGATTATGTAAAAAACGAGGCAGATTTTTGGGCAAAAGAACTGAATATCAACGTGTTAGCCCTCGATTTGTATGACGGAAATCTGGCAACGGATGCAGAAACAGCGGGAAAATTGATGCGCGAATGCAATGCTGACCGCGCCAAAAATATCATTCGTGGCGGAATGGGCTTTGCTGGCGAGGGCGCAGATTTTCGGACGATGGGCTGGTGTTTTGGCGGCGGTTGGAGTTTGCAAGCGGCTTTGGTGGGTGGTGAAAAAATTCGCGCGTGCGTTATTTATTATGGTATGCCGGAGCAGGATATTGAAGTATTGAAAAGTTTGGCGAGCGATGTCGTTTTCATTCATCCTTTGCAAGACAAGTGGATTACGGCTGAGGTGGTGCAAAAATTTCAGGAAAATATGGCCAATGCGGGAAAAACAGTCACCGTGCATGCCTACGATGCCGACCATGCATTTGCAAATCCGAGCAGTCCGAGGTACAACGAAGGCGCAGCAATCGAAGCGCGGGAGGTGGTGAAAGCATATTTGAAAGATAAATGATTGTTTTTTTGTCATTCAGGAGGAATCCAAGCAGTTGAATTCCTGCTGAATGACAAAAAAAACAATCAAAAAACGATTACTTTCAAATCATCGAACACGAGTTTTTTCTTGCCATCGGCATTCCAAATGAAGATTTCAACTGAGTCAAAATAGGTTTTGGGAAATTTTGCATCCAACCAAACCTCCCGCGTTTGACCAGAATCGGCGAGGCGGTGCAGGCGAATCATGTTTTCTTTTACCCGTTTTTCGCCGTCCAAAAACCGCACGACCAATTGGGTCATCCGCCAAAATTCCCACTCTTTTTCGGGGACAAAAATTTTGGCCGACAGCCGCAGCCATTTTTTTCCGTCAGGTTTGAGTGGTATTTTCCAAGTTTCTGAATTTTGTTTTTCACCATCCACAAAACCTGAGCGGTTGCCGGAAATTGCTTTTTCTGAAATGATTCCGACCGTGTCGTTTTCAAAATCGTGGGTAAAAATTTCACTCGGATTTTCAGGTTGGCCTTCAAAATTGTCTTTGTTGTCCAACAGTTTTACGGCGTCCGGTTCGACCTCGTTTTTTCCCAAAATTTTCAAAAAATAGGCTTTTGTCATTTGTTCAGAAACAAACAAACCGCCGAGGTGGGCGTGGTGGGTTATCCATAAATTGAACAAAATGCAAGGCAAAACGAGCAAAATGACCACTTTTTTCAACCAATTTTGCCGAATCGCCACGAAAAGTGCCGCCAACGAAAACGCCCAAACCGGGTAACTTTGAACCATCGCCCGCTGCCCCAGCGACCCGCCGTACCACCAAATATCCCAAGCCCAAGTGATGTACATGAATAAAATCAGGAAAAAAAACGAGGCCGGAACGAGCCGTTTTTCCGTCCGAAAAAGCAGCAGCCAACCGACGACCGCGAAAATCATCACCGGCGAATAAATCAGCCAACCCGCTCGCGCACTCATCAAACCGTCCTGCAAATGCGGGTGTTTCCAACTAAAACTTTGGTCGCCGTAACTGTAAACAATCCATTCGCCAGCCGTGTATTTCCAATAAATTAGTTGGATTCCGGCCATGAAAATCAGTCCGGCGGCGGCGGCGGGCAGTTTTGGAAAATTATTTTTAAAAAATTGAAAACGACCGACCAAAAAACTGCGCCAGCCAACCCATTTTTCGCTCGGCGGAAACCAAAGCAGCGGAATCAAAACGGAAATAATTTCCGTCGGGCGCGTCAAAACTGCCCAGCCGCAAAGCATTCCAATGCCCAGCGCGACCGGAAAACTCGGTTTTTCATAAAATTTTATGGAAAGAAAAATCAGCAGGGTGTACAAAGTGAACAGCCAATTGTGGGTCATCGCGCCATCAAAAGCCGTGTAATTCAGGTAATTTGACCCAAAAACGAGGACGAAAATGGCAAAAGCCGTCGCCGAATCTGAAAAATAGCGCAGCAAAATTTTCCGCAAAAACCACAAACCGAGCAGCGCAACCAGCAAACTTCCCCACGAAATCGCAGTTTGGTACGGCTGCGAAAAACCATCGGCAGGGTAGCCAAAAATCTTCGCAGCGAGGTGCCCGGCGAAAAACCAGGGCAAAAATTGAAGTGCCTGCCCGCACGAATATTTCATGACCCGATTGCCCGACGGGTGCAAAAATGCTTGGTCAAAACCGGGCGCGGGGTTGTATTTTTTCAAAAGTTCAGGCGCAAAATCCAGTTTTTTTAAGTCGTGATAAATGCACGCCGCGGGCAAATACAAATAATAACCGGACACGTCCCAACTCAAAGTCGCCTCGGTATCGTGCTGTTTCCATTTTGGATAATAAAAAAAAGCAGCAGCGAAAATCAGCGCGGCAGCACACCAAAAAGAAATAAAAGAATAAGTTGGTTTGTCCATTTTCCGGTTTTTATACCACAAAGGCAGATTAGAAAACATAAGTTTTTACAACAAAACTATATGAAAAACTTATGTTTTCTGATTTGTCTTTGTGGTTAAGTTATAATAGTTTATGGAGGTTTTCGATGTCTTGGTCAATCTGCAAAAGCACGGCTTGATTGGTAAAATTGAAAGCCGTTTTTGCCTTTTCCAATTTTTCGGCCTCGATTTTTACGTTCGTTTCCGCCGTCTCGATTTCTTGCAAATATTTCCCCATTTCGTCCTGCAAACGTTGGATTTCGGATTTGTGCCGCTCGATTTGATCGCGGAGTCGTTTTGCATTTTGCTCGCCGGTTTTCACTTTGGTTTGGTGTTGATTTGCCAAGGCTTCGGCAAAATTTTCGTTCTCTTTTTCCACCAAATTGCGGTAATAAGCTGCGGTTTCGATGAGTTTTTCTTTCGTCACGCCGACGGTCGCAGCAGTCGCAAACGCACTTTTGTAAGCCATCGTTGTGTCCAATTGCATGGATTCGAGCGTTGCGACGGCGCGTTTGAATTCAAAATAATCGAACCCCGGCAGGTTGTTTTTTTCGATTGCGGCAGTCAAAAATTCGAGGCTGCGGTCGTCCAAACCTTCGGCGTTCGAAAAAAGTGATTTTGTGCTTATCATTTTTTATTTAGTTTTAATTTTTACATTTTAATGGAGGTCGGAATTTATTCCGACCAAAGCAATTAAAAAGCGGAATAAATCCCGCTCCCCAAACCATTCATTTTAACCTTTCCGCCAAAACTTTTTCAATTTTTTCCGGCGAAAAATTCACGCCGATGACTTTGCCTTCTGGGTCGAGCAGCCAAGTCGAAGGGATTTGCCAGACGCCGTACAATTTTGCAACCGAGCCATCGAACATTTGAAAATCGGAAAATTGGTGCGGCCAAATTAGCCCATCTTTTTCGATGGCGCGTTCCCAGCGTTCGCGGTTTTGTTCGATGGCGATTGAAAAAATGTCAAAACCAAGGGCGTTGTAATTTTTATAAATTTCAAACAAACCTGGATTTTCTGCCCGGCAGGGGCCGCACCAACTTCCCCAAAAGTGGAGCAACACATATTTTCCGCGCAAATCCGAAAGTTTTGCAGTGCGCCCGTCGCGGATTTGAACGCTGAAATCTTTGGCATTTTGGCCGTTGGCAAATCGTGGGACTTTGTATTTGTACCACATAAAACCGCCGAGCAAAAAGCAGATGGCAAGGGTGATGTAGAGAAATTGCGTTTTTTTCATTGAAAAAATTGAAAGGTTGTCAAGATGAATGGATTGCAAAAGTATTTTTCAAAACCAATTTCGAGGAATAAATACCTTCGCCCCACAAATTTTCCCGATAAATCCGGGACAAACCCACCGCGATGCCACAACTTTTAGAAATCGTCATTGACCCAAAAGATTTAGATAACAGTGATTTGCTGCGCCAAAAAGCCGCAAAACAGGCTGGCGTGCCACTCGAAAAAGTCGCCCACCTCGAAATTTTGAAACGTTCGTTGGATGCCCGCAGCCGCTTTCCATTTTACAGATTGCGGGTCGAATTGTTTTCGGAAAATGAAATTTTTCAGCCCGAACCGGCCATTTTGACCAATTTCAAAACGGTCGAAAATGGCCGCCGAGTTTTGATAATCGGCGCAGGCCCGGCGGGTTATTTTGCCGCCCTCGAACTGATTGAACTGGGTCTGAAACCCATCATTTTGGACCGGGGAAAAGATGTGCAGGCACGCCGCCGCGACCTCCGTGCTATCCAACAATTCGGCGAAGTGAACCCCGATTCCAATTATTGTTTCGGCGAGGGCGGGGCGGGGACGTACTCCGACGGCAAACTTTACACCCGTTCGGTGAAGCGAGGAAATGTCCAAAAATCACTTCGATTGCTGGTCGAACACGGCGCACCGAGCGATATTTTGGTGGATGCGCACCCGCACATCGGCTCAAATAAATTGCCGCAGGTCGTCCAAAATTTGCGGGAAACGATATTGAAATACGGCGGCGAGGTGCATTTTGGGCAGCGCGTGACCGATTTTTTGATAAAAAACAACCAAATTCACGGCGTGGCGACGAACGACGGCCAACAGGAATTTTTTGGCGAAGCCGTCATTTTGGCGACCGGCCACTCCGCCCGCGACATTTATTATTTGCTGGAAAAAAAGCAAATCCGCCTCGAAGCCAAGCCGTTCGCGCTCGGCGTGCGGGTCGAACATCCGCAACTTTTGATCGACGAAATTCAATATCGGCAGCGGCCGCGCGACCCGAATTTGCCGGCGTCGAGTTACAGTTTGGTTTGTCAAATTGGCGGGCGCGGCGTGTTTTCATTTTGCATGTGCCCGGGCGGTTTGGTGGTTCCGGCGGCGACCGCGCCGGGCGAAATCGTGGTGAACGGGATGAGCATGAGCCGCCGCGATTCGCCGTTCGCAAATTCTGGGATGGTGACTTCGGTTGAAATTTCGGATTTGAAAAATTTTGAAAAACACGGTGTTTTGGCAGCACTCGAATTCCAAAAATCGGTCGAGCAAACCCTTTTTTCGGCGGGCGACGGCTCGCAAAAAGCACCCGCACTGCGGCTTCCTGATTTTTTGAAAGGCAAAATTTCAACCTCGTTGCCGAGCACATCTTACATTCCGGGACTTTTTGCTGCGCCGCTGCACGAACTTTTGCCTGATTTTATTTACAAAAAACTGCGCGACGGCCTCGCCGAATTTGGGAAAATGATGCCCGGTTTTTTCACGGAAGAAGCCAATGTCATCGGCACGGAATCGCGGTCGAGCGCGCCGGTCCGGATTCCGCGCGACGCTGAAACTTTGATGCACCCTGAAATTTTGGGTCTTTTTCCGTGCGGCGAGGGCGCGGGTTTTGCCGGTGGGATTATTTCGGCGGCGATGGATGGGCAAAATGTGGCGCGGGGGGTTGGAAAATGGATGGTCAGTTGATTCATTTTTTGTGGCTTTGGTTTGGCCAGCAATTCCGTGAAATCTCAATATCCCAATTACCTTTGCCCGCACTTCAAATCCATTTCGACACCAAATTGACATCATTTTTAGGTCATGTCCACGACTGAACGAGAGCAAATTATATCCGAAACAGAACTTTACATTCAGGATTTTTTCCCGAAAAATATCCCTGAAAAGTATGTTTTCCACGATTTGGAACACACCGCCCAGACGGTGGCTGCGGCCAAATCCATCGCCGAAGCTTATGATTTTACCCAAAATGATTTGATATTGATGCAATTGGCCGTCTGGTTTCACGACACGGGTTACGGTGAGGGTGGGGAAGGGCACGAGGAACGCAGTTGCGGTTTTGCGACCGATTTTTTGAAAGATAAAATTTCGGGCGAGGATTTGGCGATGGTTTTGGGCGGCATCCGGGCCACAAAAGTGCCGCAGCGACCGCAAAATTTGTTGGAACAAATTATTTGCGATGCAGATTTGAGCCATTTGGGCATGAAAACGTATTGGGACAGGAATGGGAAATTCCGACAGGAATTGATTTTGGCGCGAAAAAGCGTGATGAGCGAGCAAGAATGGATAGAATTTGAGTTGAATTTTATGTTAAATCACGAATACCACACCGAAGCCGCACGCCAAATGTTCAACAAACGCAAGGCAAAACACATCGCCCAATTGGTCAAACAAAAAAAACGCCTCGCCCCGGAAACCCCGCTCAGCCTCAGCGAACTGGCCTTGCTTCCCGAAAAAGACAAAGAAACCGACGTAAAAACCTTGCTCGACGACACTGAAAAAGACCTCAAAATCGCTCGGATGGGGCGCGGGGTCGAGACGATGTACCGCACAACTTACCGGACGCACACCAATCTTTCGACGATGGCCGACTCGAAAGCCAACCTGATGCTGTCGGTCAACGCCATTGTGATTTCGATAATTATCAGTCAATTGATGCCGCAGTTGCGCGACCATTTTGACTTGCGGCTGCTAATTCCGACGCTTTTGCTACTCGGAACGAGTTTGGGTTCGATGATTTATGCGACTTTGGCGACCCGCCCAAAAATCACAGAAGGCCGCGTGACCGTTGAAGACATCAAACAACGCACGGCGAACTTGCTGTTTTTTGGAAATTTTTATAACATGAAACTCGAAGAATTTCAGTGGGGCGTGAACGAAATGCTGAAAAACCCCGATTTTCTGTATTCTTCGATGAGCCGTGATTTGTATTTTCTCGGCATTGTTTTGGCGAAGAAATATCAATACCTGAGCTGGTGCTACAATATTTTTATGTACGGATTGATTGTTTCTGTACTTGCATTTGCAGTCGCGTTTTTTGTTTGATAATCTGGTAAAATATTCATCATTTATCATTTATCATTCATCATTTTTAAAAAAAGGAATGAACCTCGTTATTATACCGACCTATAATGAAAAAGAAAACATCGCCAATATTATTGGTGCGGTGTTCGATTTGAAAGACAATTTTCACATCTTGATTGTGGACGACGGTTCGCCGGACGGCACGGCGGACATCGTTCGAGGTCTCCAAAAACAATTCCCGGACGCGCTCCATTTACTCGAACGTCGTGGCAAATTGGGACTCGGCACGGCATACATTGCAGGTTTTCGGTGGGGTTTGGAGCGCGATTATGAATATTTTTTTGAAATGGATGCCGATTTTTCGCACAACCCAAAAGATTTGTCGCGGCTTTTGGCGGCTTGCCAAAACGGTGCGGATGTGGCCATCGGCAGCCGATATGTTGCGGGCGGCGAGGTGGTCAATTGGACTTGGGACCGGAAATTTTACTCGTCCGGCGGCTCGATTTACACCCGGCTGATGACTTGGATGCCCGTCGCCGACCCGACTGCAGGTTTTATTTGTTACCGACGTAAAGTTTTGGAAACCATTGATTTAGATAAGATTCGCTTCGTCGGATATGCTTTTCAAATTGAAATGAAATTCGCCGCCTGGAATTCCGGATTTAAACTAAAAGAAGTGCCCATAACTTTTAAAGACCGAGAATTGGGCGTTTCAAAAATGTCTTTGAAAATTGTGCAGGAAGGAATTTTCGGGGTGCTGCAAATGAAGTGGCGCAGTTTTTTTGGCAACTATTTGAAAATCAAACAGATTTCGGAAATTTGAAAAATTTCCGAAATCTCACGCCATATATTTGGCATGAAATTCCCGCCCCAGAAATACCGATTTTTTCCATTTCACTTAATCTTTTTTCCCATGTCATTCCGATTTACAATGATTTTGGCAGGTGTTTTTTGCTGTTCAAAGTTGCTTTCCCAAGAACTTGAACCCGGCTTGCCACCTTCTTTTTCCCCCGAATTTTCCCAAGTTTTTTTACAAAAACAAGCCCCCGCACTCCAAATCGCACCGCCTGATTTGAAAAAAATCAAACAGGAAGATGCCGATTCTCCTTTCCAATCTCGATTTGCCGTCAGTGTGGAAACTGACATTTCAACCGAAAATTTTGGTCAAACTTATAATTTGCCGGACGGCAGAAAAGTTTGGCGCGGCGAAATCACAGCACCCGGCGCACTCGGTTTGATTTTGTTATTTGATAATTTTCAAATTCCGCCCGGCGGCCAGTTTTTTGCTTTTGACACACAAAAACGGGTGGTTCAAGGCGCGTTCACTTCAAAAAGTTGTCGATCAGACAATCGGATGTTGGTTGGAGTTTTGCCCGGCGAGACTGCTGTTTTGGAATACATTCTGCCGGTCGGAGGCCACCATATTTTGCATTTAAACAGAATCGGTTATGGATATCACCCGGATGTTGTGGCAAATGTAGCGGCTTCGCCCGAGTTTGGCACGTCCTTGACATGCCACACAAATGTCAACTGTCAAGTTGCCAACAATTACTTTCGGGAAAAAAAGTCGGTTGCCCGAATTTTGATGGCCTTTTCAAATGGCCAATTTGCTTGGTGCACTGGCAGTTTGATTGCCAATACGGAAGGGACTTCGGTGCCATATTTTTTGACTGCCCAGCACTGCGAAATTATTATGCCGGGCACTCCAACACCGACCCCCGATTTTTCGATGTGGCGTTTTGACTTTGGCTATCAAGGTGCCGGCTGCCAAACACCCGGCACAGAGCCCACTTTTACGTCCGTTTTGGGATGCCAAAGAATCGCGGGAAGGGCACAGACTGATTTTTTGTTGTTGAAACTCAACCCGCTGCCGCAAAATTTGGACGTCTATTTTGCCGGTTGGAACCGCTCAGAAACGCCAGCGGAAAACACAGGATTTATCCATCACCCAAAAGGCGATATTAAAAAATTCAGTTCTTCGTCCGCTGCCGCCACGATTTGGGAACAAAATGTTACATGGGGCGGGAATTTTGGGACGAGCCAGCCGAACACGCATTTTGATGTAAAACCAGATGTCGGGACTTTTCAAGGTGGCTCGTCCGGCTGCCCACTTTTTGACCACACCTTGCGGATTGTCGGTCAATTGCACGGCGGAACGTATGTAAATAACCAGCCGTGTTTTGTGGAGCATGCGTTTTTTGGCCGTTTTTCACTTTCGTGGACGGGTAACGCACCCAACCAACGATTGAAAGAGTGGCTTGACCCGCAAAACTTGAACCCGCAAACCCAGGATGGATATTTTCCCCCGGTCATCAACGAATTTGATGTTTCTGGAAAAGTAGTTTCGGCATGGGGCGTACCGATGCCCAAAGTAAAAGTTTCGGTTTCTGGTGGACAAACGCAAAAAAATACCTTGACTGATTCAGATGGCAATTATTCATTTTTAAAACTGCTCGGTGGGCAAGATTATAATATAATTGCTGAAAAAGACACGAACGACATCAACGGCATTTCGACGAACGATTTGCTGCAAATTTCGAAGCATCTTTTGGAAGTGAGTTTTTTGGATTCACCGTGGAAAATCCTCGCCACCGATGTCAACGACAGCAATTCTTTGACCACGAACGACATCGTCGAAACCCGAAAATTGATTATCGGCCTCTCGAATGGTTTGACTGCCGTCCCGTCGTGGCGTTTTTACCCCGCCGGGACGATGTTTTCAAACCCGTTGAACCCGTTTCCAGCCCCGACGAACGTGACGACCATCTTAAATTTGAAAGAATCAAAAGTGAACGTCAATTTTTACGGCATCAAAATGGGCGACCCAAATCAATCGGCTGACGCAAAAAAATGAACCGATTTACGAAGGTTCGATAAACCACAAAGACACATCAGAAAACATAAGTTTTTGAGAATCAACTTCTTATGTTTTCTGATATGTCTTTGTGGTTTATCGAACCTTCGTAAATCAAAAATCGTAAATGAAAATTATGAAATCTGGTTTTTGGTGGAAAATCCTCTCCATCGTTTTGATTACCTATTCCATTTTGGCCGGGATTTTAGTGCCTTTAAAACCCGGAATCATCCACCTCGCGCCCGAAACGGGCACCACCGGGCAGCCTGTCAAAATCCAATTTTTTGGCTACAATTCATTTTTTACCAAAAATCCAGAAGGCACGCGTATTTGGTTGGAATACGATGAAACGCGTGCACTTTTTGGAAAAAACGTGCGGGCAGTGAACGACACCATTTTGGAAGCCGAGTTCATTTTGCCAAATGCCTTGCCGAAAAACGAAAAAAGCATGGTGCTTTCGGCGATTATTGACCATCCAAACGACGGAGTTTCGTTGTTGCCGAGTGCTTTTCAATTGGTGGACAACGATTCCATCACGCCCTCAACTTTGGAAAATTCGTGGACATCCGACCCCATTCAAAATCTGAACGTCAAATCCAACCTCTCTTTTCCGTACCGAAACGTGATTTACGAAAGCATCCGCAATACCTATTTTCACGTGCCGATGTGGTTTGTTTTGCTGTTTTTGTTCGCCGCGTCGGTGTGGAAAAGTATTCTTTTTTTGAAAAACCCGATTTTGGAAAATGACCGAAAAGCCGCGAGTTATGCAGAAATCGGGCTGCTTTTTGGCTTTTTGGGGCTTTTTACAGGCATGATTTGGGCGAATTATGCGTGGGGCAAACCGTGGAGCAACGACATCAAACAACTGATGACAGCAGTCGCGCTGCTGATTTATCTCGCCTATTTTATCCTCCGCAGTTCGTTCGACGAGCCGGAAAAAGGCGCGAGGCTCGCAGCGGTTTACAACATTTTCGCTTTCGCCTCGCTGATACCTTTATTATATGTAGTCCCGCGGTTGTTCGCCAGTTTGCACCCCGGCGCGGCGGGCAGCCCGGCGTTCGGCTCGCAAGATTTGGACAACACGATGCGGATGGTTTTTTACCCGGCCATCATCGGATGGACTTTGTTGGGTTTTTGGATTGCCGAATTGCGGATTCGGACGAAAAATATTGAAGCACATTTATTGGATATTGATTAGAGTTGAAGGGTTGAAAAGTTTTGCAGTTGAAGCATTTAAACTTTTCCCACCTCAACTTTCAAACTTTTCAACTCTTCAACTTTCACAAAATGAAAAAATACATTCTATCCATCGACCAAGGCACGACGAGCAGCCGCGCCATTGTTTTTGACAAAAAAGGCAACATCATCGCTGTCGCGCAGCAAGAATTTACCCAATATTTTCCAAAACCGGGATGGGTCGAGCACGATGCCGAGGAGATTTGGCAATCTGTCCAGCAAGTCGTCCGCGATGTTTTGCGAGAAGTAAATGCCGAGCAAATAGCAGCAATCGGCATCACCAACCAACGCGAAACGACCGTCGTTTGGAACAAAAAAACGGGCAAACCTATTTACAACGCCATCGTTTGGCAAAGCCGGCAGACGATGGAAATTTGTGAAAATTTGAAAAAACAAGGCCACGAACCGGCCATTCGGCAAAAAACAGGACTTGTCGTGGATGCCTATTTTTCGGGTTCAAAAATTCGGTGGATTTTGGACAACGTGGCCGGGGCGCGAAAAATGGCCGAGGCTGGCGACCTACTTTTTGGCACGATTGACACTTGGATTTTGTGGAATTTGACAAAAGAAAAAACGCACGCCACCGATTTTTCCAACGCCAGCCGGACGATGCTTTTCAATATCAACACGCTCTCTTGGGACGATGAACTTTGTAAAATGCTGGATGTGCCAAAAAATATGCTACCAAAAGTGATGGATAGCAGTTCAAATTTTGGAGAAGCGGACAAAAGCATCGTCGGAATTTCAGGCATCCCGGTTTCAGGAATTGCGGGCGACCAGCAGGCCGCTCTTTTTGGGCAAGGTTGTTTTCAAAAAGGCATGGCAAAAAATACTTACGGAACGGGCTGTTTTATGTTGATGAACACGGGCGAAAATCTGGTCATCAGCCCGAACGGATTGCTCACCACGATTGCTTGGGGTTTGAACGGCAAGGTCGAATATGCTTTGGAAGGCTCGATTTTCGTGGCCGGTTCGGCGGTGAAATGGCTGCGTGACTCGGTGGAATTGATAAAAAATGCCGCCGACACCGAAGGTTATTCAAAAAGTATTGCTGGAAATGATGGCGTTTATGTCGTTCCGGCGTTCGTTGGTTTGGGTACGCCGTACTGGGATTCGGAGGTTCGCGGGGCGATTTTCGGTCTGACTCGCGGCAGCGGAAAAGCCCAAATCATTCGTGCGACCCTCGAAAGCATCGCCTACCAAACCAAAGATGTTTTGAGCGTGATGGAAAAGGATTCGGGAATCAAACTTCGCTCGCTTCGGGTGGACGGCGGGGCGGTGGAAAATAATTTTTTGATGCAATTCCAAGCCGATGTTTTGGCGACGCCCGTCGAACGTCCGGTCATCAAAGAAACGACAGCGCTGGGTGCGGCTTATCTCGCAGGTTTGGCCGTCGGGTTTTGGAAAAACACGGACGACATCGTTGAAAACTGGCAGTTGGAGAAAAAATTCAAACCTAAAATGAAAAGAACGGAGGCGAACCGGCTTTATAAAGGTTGGAAATTGGCGGTGAAAGCGGCGCGGGTTTTTCGCGGGCTTTAAAGATTGGGCTCAATTACGATTTCAAGTTGCCAGTTTCAAAAGGTGCGTAGCACCTCAATATTTGTAGAAAACGAGTGAAAATGTTTCCAAAAGGTGCGTAGCACCAAGATATTTGAATCCGAATATTGCGGTGCTACACACCTTTGATGGCTGATAATCAATACTTTCTACAAATATTGCGGTGCTACGCACCTTTGAAACGCAACTTGAAATCGTAATTGAAATCAAGATTTGACAATTTTTAAAAATTGTCAAACAGGGTTGCTTTCCAAAATATGGGCAATTTCTGGCTCTTCTTCTTTTTCAATTTCCACCAAATCCAGCATCTCTTTCGGCAAATTTTTGGATGATTTCGCGCCCAGTTCCCGGATTTTTTCCGCTCGCCCGACCAAAGTATCGCCGAACCGCGACGAATTTACCAATTTGTTCATCGCATCATCGTAGGCAACTTGCGCCCCGGAAAGCCGTGCGCCAATCATCCGCAGGTCGTCCACAAAACCTACAAATTTGTCATACAACAAACCACTTTGCCGGGCAATTTCGAGCACGGAACGCGTCTGTTTTTCCTGTTTCCAAAGGTGAGAAACTGTCCGCATTGTTGCCATCAAACTGGAAGTCGTGACCAAAACCACGTTTTTTTCGAGGGCATCGGTCATCAATTTTGGGTCGGCTTGCAGGGCAAGAACGAGCGCGTTTTCCAGCGGAACGAAAAGCAAGAGGTAATCCGGCGAGTTGATTTGATACAGATTTTGGTAATTTTTTCCACTCAAATCGGAAACGTGCGCCCGTAAACTTTCGACGTGGGCGCGTAAATGTCGCGGTTTTGTGGCCGGATCGGGGTCGTTGTAAAACCGTTCAAAAGCAGTCAACGAAACTTTGGCATCGAGGATAAGTTGCTTGTTATCAGGCAGTTGAATGATAAAATCAGGTCGCCATGCCGCGCCATTTTCATCCCGAAAAGTTTGCTGAGCCAAAAAATGCACGCCGCGGGTCAGCCCCGATTTTTCCAACAAAGTTTCCAATTGATATTCGCCCCAATCGCCCTGCGTTTTGTTTTGTCCTTTTAAAGCCGTTGCCAAATTGTTGGCATCTTGGCTGAGTTGCCGGTTCAGCCCGACCAACTGCTCGATTTCTTTTTTCAAAGAAGATTTTTCGCGGGTTTCTTCCAAAAATTTTTGTTCGACGTGCGTTTCAAATTCCTTGATTTTTTCGCGCAGCGGCAGCAAGACCGATTGCATTTGCTGTGAATTTCGGTCGGTCATCGCGTTCCCTTTTTCTTCCAAAAGTCGGTTTGCCACGTTTTCAAAATCGGTTCGCAGTCGGTTTTGGAGTTCCAACATTTCAGATTTTTGCGAAAGCAAAGTCTTTTCCAAATGCCCAATCGTGGCATCCCGCGTTGCCAAATCGGTCATTTTTACTCGGATTTCTTGTTCTTTTTCCGCCAAATCTGCCCGCAACATATCGTTTTGGGCGACGATGGTTTCGTACAATTCTTTGGGGATGCTGCGCTCGGCGGACGTCGGCAATTGCCGAAACATTTGTCCGCGCACCAAAAAAATAATGGCGACAATCAACAAAATGCCAATCAATAAAAGGTAAAAAGTCAATTCCATGAGCCGTTAATTTCGACACAAAAGTATTTAAGTTTTGGAAATTATGCCAGTTTTGGAAAAAATAATAAAATAATTGTTTTAAAAGTTTTTTTTGAAAAAATGATTTTGCAACATTTGCAGCAAAATGGAGGTCGAAATTTATTTCGACTTTTGGTGCAAACTAAGTCGAAATAAATTTCGACCTACAATAAAATCAGCAGCGATGAAATTTATTTTTCCAATTTTACTTACTTTTTGGACGGCCAATTTGGCGTTTTCCCAAACCTCGAAAACCCAATTCGTGCCGCGAAACATTCAAAAAGCCTACGAAAAAAACACGCGCAGCCACGACGGTTTGCCGGGTAAAAATTATTGGCAAAACCGCGCCGAGTACAAAATTGAGGTCAATATCAACTTTGAAAACCGGATGGTTTCGGGGCAGGCCGATATCCAATATTTCAACGAAAGCCCTGATTCTCTGCGAAATATAAAATTAAAACTTGCCCATGACCTTTGGAAAAAAGGTGGGCAACGTGCCTACGATTTGGCCGCGAGCGAAATCACGGACGAGGGCGTTTTTATCAGTTCGCTGTCGGTGGCGGGGAAAAATGTAGACAAACCGAACGAGCAGAAAAGCAATACTTTTTTGAATTTGAAATTGGACGCGCCGCTCGCGCCGGGTCAAAAAATCGATTTGAAAATTGGCTGGAATTACATCGCGCCGAAAGATGAAGGTGCGCCGCGCGAGTGCGTTTGCGATTCGACCTCGTGGTTTTTGTCGTATTGGTATCCGCAGGTGGCCGTTTACGACGATTTGCATGGCTGGGCGGACGCGCCGTACAACGGTTTGCAGGAGATGTACAATGATTTTTCAAATTATGAAGTGCGCGTAAATGTGCCAGCGACGGTCATGGTTTGGGCGACGGGCGAGTTGCAAAATGGCCGCGACCTTTTTCAGCCCGATGTTTTTCAAAAAATTGAAAAAGCGAAAACGGCAGCCGAGCCGATTAAGATTTTTTCACCAGAAGATTACGCCGCAAAAAAGCCATTTTTCAAAAATACTGGCCGCCACACCTATATATATAAGGCGTCGGGCGTGCCAGATTTTGCAATTGGGTTCAGCGACCATTTTTTGTGGGATGCGGCTTCGGTGGTTGTGGATGAAAAAACAGGTCGGCGGACGTTTGTTTCGGCGGCTTACGACCCAAAATCGTTGGATTATTTTCAAGTTTGTAAAATCGCAACGCAAGCCATTCATTTGATGAGCAATTATCAGCCGGGTTACCCATTTCCGTACCCATCGATGACGGTTTTCAATGGAAATGACGGCATGGAATTTCCGATGATGTGCAACGATGCCAGCACGCACCCGCGAAAACCGACTTTTTTGACGGCGCACGAGATTTCACATTCCTATTTTCCATTTATGATGGGCATCAACGAGCAATATTATGCCTGGATGGACGAGGGTTGGGCGGCGTTTTTTGATGTGCAATTGGTGGACACGATTGAAAATGTGAAAACCGGGCGGCTGCGCGATTATTCGACTTTGGCTGGGACGGATTCCGATATGCCATTGAATGTGCCGACGCGGCATTTGAGCGGCCAATCTTATCGGATTTCATCTTACAACCGTCCGGCGGCGGCCTATTTTTCATTGTTGGATTTGTTGGGATATGAAAAATTCCACCATTGCATGACGGAATACATGGATAGATGGAAAGGAAAACACCCGATGCCTTTTGATTTTTTCAATTCTTGGAACGCCGCGGCTGGGCAAAACCTCGATTGGTTTTGGAAGCCGTGGTTTTTTGAACCGGGCTACCCTGATTTGGCTATTTCTGATGTAAAAGCAAAACGCGGGAAAACCGTAATTTTTATTGAAAATAAAGGAACGCAGCCAATTCCAGTTCATCTTGAAATTCTTTTTGAAGATGGGAAAACGGAAACCATCCACAAAACTGCGGCAGTTTGGAAAGAAAATTCCATGAAAACGCCGAGCAAAACCATTTTGATTCAGCCAAAAACGGTGGGAACGATTAAAAAAATTAGCCTCGAACATCGTTTTGTTCCGGATGTGAATATGGCAGACAATTTTTGGGGCGGGCGTTGATTGGTCAATTTAGGGATAAATAGGCTACTTTTGGACTTGTTTTTAACCTAAACTGACGCACAATCTTTAATCAAAATGAACAGACTCCTCCTTTTTCTCCTCCTTTTTGGTTGGGCGGCTTGCCAGACCAACGCCCAAATTCCTGCTCAAACTGCCAATGATGTCGTGCCCCCATTTGCTGGGCATTTCGGTTTTGGTACGAACATGGGCTATTTTCCACCGCATTATTATGATGAGCAATTGGCCATTTTGGCGCACGGTTCACCGGATGGGAAAGTGCCGGGAATTGGTGTGACTTGTTTGCGGCCTGCGCTTTTTGACCATTTTTTGGATTATTGGGGTTATGAAATCCGTGTCCCGGCTTTCAAATTGTATGATTCGATTGGTTTGAAAGAAAACACGGTTTTTCTCGGTTATCCTGCACCGCGACACCGCGACAGCACCCGGCATTGCCCGGAGGCGATGAGCGAGGTTTTCAAAAATTTATACGAACCGATTTGGGATGACGGCTCGGACGGAACTCCGGTCAACGACAGCAATTATTATGCTTTGTATGTTTGGAAAACCGTTTCGACGTACAAAAACTATGTAAAATTTTGGGAAATCTGGAACGAACCCGACCTCGATATGAAAGGAAACGCCTGGAAACCTGCCAATATGCCCGGAAATTGGTGGACAAATACGCCAGAACCCTGCGAAATGGCGATTCGCGCCCCGGTTTATAGTTATATCCGAATGTTGCGAATCAGTTATGAAGTGATAAAGTCGGTTGACCCGTTTGCTTATGTGGCTTTGGGTGGGGTGGGGTACACGAGTTTTTTGGATGTGGTTTTGCGGTCGTCGGACAACCCGAACAATGGGGCAGTTTCCACCAAATTTCCATTGAAAGGTGGGGCATATTTTGATTGTTTGAGTTTTCATTCTTATCCGCACATTGAAAATGCGATGCGGGAATGGTCAAACGACATTGCTGGTTTCCGTTATTTTCGACATTCGGATGCTGCTGTGGATGGTATTTGGTCAAAGAAAAAAGACTTTCAATTTGTATTGAATAAATACGGTTACAATGGAATTACTTATCCCAATAAAGAATGGATAATTACAGAGGTCAATATACCCAGAAAACAATTCCATGAATTTATAGGAAGTGATGAAGCACAAGTCAATTTTATAATAAAAACTATTGTTACAGCCCAACAAAACAACATTCGACAAATTTATGTGTACAGTTTAGCCGATGATAAACCGAAAAAAGACGCCGACAACGAGTTTAATTTTATGGGCTTTTTTGAAAATTTAAACGAGATAGAAACTTATAAAGGACAAACAAATAGATTGGCTTTTGCCTACAAAACTGCCTCTGATTTGCTTTACAAAACTGATTACGATTCTATAAAAACCGTTGAATTACAATTGCCCGATAATGTTCGTGGCGGTGCTTTTAAAGATAAAAATGGGAAGTTTTCTTATGTTTTATGGGCGGTTACGGATACTGATAGAAGTGAATCTGCGTCTGCTAATTTTATTTTCCCAGAACAATTGGGTTTAAAATATTTAGAACAGAAATATTGGCATTCATCGAATTCAAAAGCACGTCATTTGGTCAATGCAAAAAATATAAGATTGACAGGTTCGCCCGTGTTTTTAACGGAGATTGATGTCAGTGAAAATTCTTATCCGAAAACACCCAAGATTTATCCAAATCCTGTTTCGAGTGGTTATGCTATCTATTCATTTTGGGTGTTTGACGATACACCAATTACAATTGAAATCTTTGATGCAAAAGGCCGTCGGCTGAATTATTTGGCTGAAAATCAAGGGTTTCCGGTTGGCGCAAACCAATTATTGTTGGATTGGTCGGGCTTTCCGGCAGGGACTTATTTTATCAGATTGTTGGCGGGGAAAGAACAATACATTGTTCCATCTGTGAAAATTTGAAAAATGGTTAAAAGTAAAAAGGGGGTAAACTGGTGAAGAGTTTACCCCCTCTTTTTCAGTATTTCATCAACTTCTCCACCTGCTTTTTCATCCGTTCGATCGGAAAAAAGTTCTGTTCCAACGGAATCGCAAACGGAACAGGCGTATCCAAACTTGCCGCCCGGAGCACCGGAGCATCCAAAAACTCAAAAAGATTTTCAGAAATCCACGCCGCAATCTCGCCGCCGATGCCGCCAAACATCGTGTCTTCGTGCAAAATCAAAACGCGGCTCGTTTTTTTCACCGAATCGCTAATCGCTTGATAATCAAGTGGAACGAGCGTCCGAAGGTCAATAATATCCGCATCCAAACCCATTTCATCCGCCAATTTTTCAGCCCACATCACGCCCAAACCATAAGTGATGATGCTCAAATCTTCGCCCGTCCGCACTTGCCGTGCCTTCCCAATTTCGATGGTATAAAAACCATCCGGCACCTCGCCCGATTCGCTGCGGTACATGTATTTGTGTTCAAAAAACATCACCGGGTTCGGGTCGTCGAACGCAGCGAGGAGCAGGCCTTTCGCGTCGGCGGGCGTGCTTGGGTACACGATTTTCAAACCGGGGACGTGCGTAAACCAAGCCTCGTTGCTTTGCGAGTGAAAAGGCCCCGCGCCTGTCCCGCCGCCGGTCGGCATCCGAATCACGACATCTGCATTTTGTCCCCAACGATAATGGAGTTTGGCGAGGTTGTTCACGATTTGGTTAAAACCGCAGGTCACGAAGTCCGCAAACTGCATTTCGACCATGCTTTTCATGCCTTTCAGACCGAGGCCGAGGCCAATTCCCACGATTGCAGACTCGCAAAGCGGCGTGTTCCGCACGCGTTCTTTTCCAAATTCCTCGGTAAAACCATTTGTGATTTTAAAAACACCACCGTAATCTGCAATGTCCTGTCCCATCAAAATCAGTTGCGGATGGCGTTTCATCGCCTCGCGCAAACCGTCGGTCAAAGCATCGATGAACCGCATGTTTTTAAAAGAATCGGTTGCGGGAGCAATCGCGCGAACGTCATGCGGGGCATAAACATCTGCCAATTCTTCCTCGGTGTCAGCAATCGGTTCGGGTTCGGAAAACATCGTTTCGACAGCGGCAGCAATTTGTTTTTTATAGTTTTCTTTAAAATTTTTGCTTTCTTTTTCGTCCAAAATGCCTTCGGCGAGAAGCCAGTTTTCGTAGTTTTCGAGCGGGTCGCGTTTTGCCCATTCGTCCATCAATTCCTGCGGGACGTATTTTGTGCCGCTCGCTTCCTCGTGGCCGCGCATCCGAAACGTGGTGCATTCCAACAAAAACGGTTCGGGGTTTTCGCGCATCTCGGCGGCGATTTTTTGCAAGGTCGAATAGACTTCGAGGATGTTGTTGCCGTCAATTTTCGCGCTGCGCATGCCGTAACCAGCCGCCCTGTCCACCAAATCCTTGCAAGCGTATTGTTCGTTTGGCCGCGTGGAGAGGCCGTAACCATTGTTTTCTATCAAAAAAATCACGGGGAGTTTCCAGACAGCCGCCACGTTCAATGCCTCGTGGAACTCGCCCTGACTCGTCGCACCTTCCCCGGTAAAAGCTAAGGAAACGCGGCCTTCTTTTTTCAATTTGTGTGCCATCGCCACGCCCGCCGCGAGCGAAAGTTGTGGCCCGAGGTGCGAAATCATACCAACGATGCCGTGTTCTATCGCCCCAAAATGAAAACTCCGGTCGCGTGCCTTCGTGTAGCCGTGCCGTTTTCCCTGCCACTGACAAAACATCCGGTCGAGCGGCATTTCGCGGGCGGTGAACACGCCGAGGTTGCGGTGCATCGTGAAAACCAGTTCGTCCGGCAGCAACGCACAGCCCACGCCAACCGAAATCGCTTCTTGCCCGATGCCCGAAAACCACTTCGAAATTTTGCCTTGCCGAAGCAGGTTCAGCATTTTTTCTTCGATGAGGCGGGGTTTGACTAGTTCGCGGTGAAGGTGGAGTAGGGTTTCTTTTTTGAAGCCTTTTTTGTTGTACTGGATGGCTGCGGTGGCCGTGGTGGTGGACATTTTGTGTTGCTGGCGATTTTGATTTTTGAAAATTTGCAGATTTTGAGGGGGGCAAAGGTGGGGAGAAGTACGGAAATTGGGGGAGGAAGTTTGGGGATTTGTGTTTTGATGGTTTAAATATGAAAAAAATTTAATTTTAAACTACCTTGTTTTAAAAAAAAACAAGACATTTTCCTTTAGGTGCAAAAAGGTTCAATTAAAAGATGCATTGCAGAATTAGATTGGATGTTATTGCGTAAATAGATTGCTTCACATAAACAATTAAAGAAAATGAAAAACCTTTTTAGTATTGATTGGCAGGAAAAGTATTCAACCTACATTTCAAACCTTGATTTTGATAATAAAGTCTTAAAAATAGAATTCCTTGAGCTTATAAAAAGCCATGATTTAAGGCAAAGAGTGGAGTATTGGAAAAAAATAGAAGAAAATTTATCAAATGACAAAGAAGCCGCTGACAAAAACGCCGCTAACAAAGAAGCCGCTAAACTTTCTAATCCTTATTATATAGGTTTTGGGAATCCAAATTCAGATGTTCTATTTATAGGAAAGGAAAAAGCATTTGATCCAATTAAAAGACCTGACCTGTTTTTTAAAGAAAGTATTGATAATGTATATCAATGGAACAGTATTATTAATGAACAAGAACCAATTAACCATAAACACATTTTGAACAAGTTTAAGTTCAATCCAATGCTACCATTAATGTATGACTATGGAAAAATTGGCAAACGAAAAACTTGGGGAATGTATGCTCAGGTAATATCTAAATTGTTTTGTTTGAAATTGGACGATGTTTTAAAAAATGATGAAAGTTCTTTTTACCAGCATTGTTTTTCTACAGAAATAAATCATATTCCCTCAAAATATAGCGAAAACAAAGAAATGAGTATTGAAAGAATGAGCCTTATTCAAAGTGATTTTTTTAAGCGTTTTTCTAAGGTTATTATTGGAGCAAAATCAGTCATAAAACCAGAAGAAATATCGGAACTTTTTAATTTAAAAGGCAATTGGACGGAAATCGAATTGGGGGAAATTGGAAATAAAAGGAAGAGAACTTTAAAAGCCTATAAATGGAAGAATAATAGTCGAACTATAATTATTTGCGACCAATTAAGTGGATCAGCAGGTTGGAGCGAGAAGACTTTAAATGAACTCGTTTTAAATTTAAAAGACTAATTTAGAAAAGAAACCGCTCGCGCCGGGCTCTGCCCGGAGTGTCCTAATTTTAAGGCTTTGCCTTTATTCAAAATAAAGCAATTTGGCTACTTTTATGAAAAAAATTGGGTGAAACCCAATTGATAAACCACACCGGGCGCAGCCCGGCGCGAGCAATTGGACATTAAAAAACGGGCAAGCCGCTCTCACGACCCACCCGTTTCGACTTTACCATTAAACCCATAAAATTAAAACATTCAAAGTCCCAACCAAGTCACCGCATCACTTGGCGCGCCTTCGCCCGCAGAATTACTGGCAAAAACGCACACCAGATATTCCGTCCCACGCACCAAACCAGATATTGGGATGTTGCGAGGATTCGAGGAATTTCCCATTCTTGTATATGTTTTTCCATTGTCGCCGCTGAACTCCTCGTTGTAAGTGATGCGTACCGTCGAACTGATGGCAGCACAAACCGCCACCGTTTCTTTTACTTTGTTCTCTGCATTTATTTACCTTTGGCAATAAATCTTCAAGTTTGCCATGCGCTTTGTTCCCCTTTTCCTTTTTCTTGTTTTCAAATTCAACCCATTGATTTCCCAAATATCGGCCTGTTCCAGTACCTGCACCGGTGATTTGGGTGAAAACATCAACACCAAAGGCAGCTTTGGAGTCGGCACGGCTAATATTTTATCGAGTAATCCAAATTATGCACCGGGCTATTCCTACACTACTTTTCCACCGCCGCAAGATGGCCAATATACCATCACGAATAACACGACACCATGGGGTTCGTTTGCCTCAAACTGGATTGATATTTTGGACAATGGCCCCGAAAACAATGGGTATTTCATGGTTATCAATGCTGATTATTTGCCGGGTATATTTTTTGAACAAACCATTGCCGTTTGCGAAAACACCAAATATGAATTGTCTGTCGATGTGGCTAATCTTGTAAATGGCAATCTTGCAAGCACCCATGGTTCGCCTGATTTGACTTTTTTGGTAAACAACCAATCCGTGTGCAAAACCGGGCAAGTCCCTTTTAATGAAATGTGGAATCGGTATCGTTTTTCATTTACCACGATGCCGGGTCAAACAGACGTGAAATTTTCTATCAACAACAATGCACCCGGAGGAGCGGGCAATGACTTGGCGATTGATAATATCTCTTTCCGTGCTTGTGGCCCCGAATTTTTGCTGCCCGATTTGGCATTTTTTTGTGCAGGCAAATCGCTTCAACTTAAAGCGGATTTGATAAATTCACCGTACACCAACACCGTTTATCAATGGCAATTTGGCGGCCAATTGGGCACAACTTGGAATGATATCAATGGCGCAAATGACGTCAATTTGAGCGTCAATACCCCAGTTGAAGGCGATTTGTACCGTTTAATTGCGGCAAATGCACCCGGAAATCTGACTTTGGTCAATTGCCGTTCTGTCTCTGAGCCGATAGAATTGGACTTGGAAGATTTGTCGGGTTTTGCGATCGGTGGCACAGATACCATCGTTTGCAACGGTGCTCCGGGCATTTTGAAAGCGGGTGATTTTGCAAAATATCAATGGTCGACCGGCAAAACTTCTGACTCAACCTTCGCCAGTACGCCAGGTTGGTATGCTGTTACGGTAACTTCCGATCGTAATTGCACCGCTTCCGATAGTATTCAGGTTTTTGAAGCACGTTTGGGAGCCGAAATCAATTTTGGTGACCCGATTTGTTTTGGAGATTCGACCGGGGAAATTCAAATTATCAACCCGACCGATGGCACTGGATACTTGTCCTATCATCTTGAACCATCCGGAAAAACGCAAACAACGAATGTATTTTCTCAAATTCCAGCAGGAAAATACGTAGCGACCATCTTCGATTCATTGGGTTGCAAGGTTGATTTTCCAGTGGTTTTGAATGACCCAGAGCAATTTATCATCAATTTTGGCGAGCCGCTTCGAGTGGTTGCTTGCGATACTATTTCATTGCTTTATTCCACCAATCTTCCGCCAGTTCGATACGAATGGAAGGAAAATCCCAATCTTCCGTGCATCAATTGCCCTTTTCCGGTCGTGATGCCATTGGATTCCGCGACTTACTTTTTGACCGTTCAAGACGCGTTGGGATGTACGGCGGCGGGAAGTATTTTTGTGGATGTACTGCCGAATTTGGACGTTTTTGCACCAAACGTATTGTTTCCAGAAGCCGCAAGTCTTGATGAAAACCGGGTATTTCAAATTTATCCATCCAAAAGTGTCAGTTTGGTAAAACGACTTGCAGTTTTTGATCGGTGGGGCGGTTTGGTTTTTGAAAAAAACAAATTCACACCCGGAGATTTTTCAGCCCAATGGAAGGGCACCCATGAAAATGGCAAAAAAGCAGTCGAAGGAACCTACATCTGGATGGCTGAACTTGAATTTTTGAATGGGCAGGTACGGGTTTATAAAGGAGATGTGTTGTTGATGAGGTGATTTTCAACAAAAAATTATTTCAAAAATACGCTGGCTGCTCTGTTTTGTCGCTTTCTTTTTCCTCAGCAGTGTCCGAAAGTCGAGAAAGAAATTGAGTGTTGACATATCTTTTCCAAATACTCGTTTCCCATTTATCCCCAAAACGAAACCCAAAAACACAATGAAAATTCCAAATCCCAGTCCTAAACCACTGAGCGGTGACGGTAACTAAAAATAAAAAAACAAGCCGCCACAACCGGCAAAATTTAATAAAAATGGAAAATAAAAAAGAGTTGTCACCAGAACAAAGAGAAGAACTTCTCAAAGCATTAAAAGGCCGTTTTGACAAAAACATGAACCGCCATAAAGGTCTTGAATGGGCTAAAATCCAAATAAAGCTAGAATCTAATTCTGAAAAACTATGGTCGCTCCATGAAATGGAAAAAACTGGCGGTGAACCAGATGTGGTTGGACAGGATAAAACGACGGGCGAATTCATTTTTTATGATTGTTCAGCGGAAAGTCCCAAAGACCGCAGAAGTATTTGTTATGACCGTGAAGCGCAGGAATCAAGGAAAGAACATAAGCCAGAAAATAACGCAATCGATATGGCTGCTGCCATGGGCATTGAACTTTTAAATGAAGAACAATATCGAGCATTGCAGAAACTAGGAAATTTCGATACGAAAACATCGAGCTGGGTGGAAACACCTGCTGAAATTAGAAAACTCGGGGGTGCGCTTTTTGCTGATTTTCGTTACGGCAAGGTCTTCGTTTATCACAACGGTGCACAATCATACTATGCTGCCAGGGCGTTTCGCGGCTCGCTAAAAGTTTAAATTCCGCGACAAAAAAAAGAAAATGGAGTTGAAAAGGCGCAAAACCAACTTCCCCAAAAAAATCGACTCACATTTTCTACCTTCGCCGGGATTCAATTTTCAAATCATTTTGGTTCGAGAAAACACCCGATTTTTAATCAATGCGCATACTCACCACACTCATTTTGGTTTTGCTGGCAAAAATCGTTTTGGCCGGCAACCCTGTAAAAACGGTCAAAATTTGCGGCACCGTCACTACGCCGACCGTCCCCGAAGCGGAATTGTTTTTGCTGAACGATCCGTTGTTTCTTTCCGACAAAAAGTATTTGCTCACTTTGCAAAATGGGTCGCAATTTTCCTACGATTTGCCGCTCGACGATGCCGGTTTTGCCGAATTGAAATACGGGGAAGCCGTGCAGCAAATTTGGCTCGAACCAGGTTTCGGACTCGAAATTTCTTTCAACGGTTTGGATTTTAAAAAATCGCTCCAATTTCAAGGGACGGGCGCGGCGGCGAACAATTTTTTGAAAAACTTTTACCAAGCATTTCCCGATTTGGGTCAAAAAATAGAAGGTTTTATGTCCGGGGCAACTGCCGAAGATTATAAAAAATTCATCTTTGAAATCGCTGAAAAGCGTTTGCAATTCATCACCAACGACTCCGATTTTCGGCAATCGCCCGTTGATTTTCAGGTGCTTTTTTCAAAAAACGAAAACTACTGGACAGGTTACCAACTCCTCCGATATGCTTTTGACAAACCACTTTTTGAAGATAAATGGGACCCACTCGTGCTGCCCGAAGCGTACTACGATTTTTTGTCGCGGCTGCACGTCATCACAAAAGGTTTGCTGCAAAGCCCTGATTATCAGGCGTTTTTGGATAAATATATCGAGTACCTGAAAATAAAACCTGAAAACAACGGCAAAATTGCCTCCGAAATCATGGGCAAAAACCTGTCCGGCGAGGCACTTTGGCTTTTTCAAGCCCGGGAAATTGCGAAGACTTTTAATTCCGGAAAATCGGACGAGGCGCGGCAGATGTTTTCCAATTTTAAAAAAGATTGCACAGCCGAAATTTTGATTCAGCCGTTGGCCAAAAAACTGGAAATCGCTACCATCATTTCGGCTGGGATTCCTGCCCCAAATTTTGGTCTGACCACGCCCGATGGCAAAATGGTTTCGCTCCAAGATTTGCGGGGAAAAATTATTTACCTCGATTTTTGGGCGACGTGGTGCGCCCGTTGCCTCGAAGAAATGCCAAAACTGATCGACCTTTCCCAGAAATTTCCAGCCGAAAAAGTGGCGTTCGTTTTTATTTCTTTTGATAAAAACCCAGCCGCGTGGCGCGAATTTGTCCAAAACCGTGCCCTCGGCGGCCTGCAACTTTGGGGCGAACCGATGCAAAATTCCGAGGTTGCACGGATGTACGGCGTGTCCGCATTGCCCACCGCTTTTTTAATTGATGCGGCTGGAAATATTGTGAAAGCGGGCAGCGGCGGTTTTGCCATCGAGGAAATTTCAAATCAAATTCAGCAACTTTTGGGCAGTGGCAAGTGAAATCATAAATCGTAATTCCGAAATCGGAAATCGAATCGTTTGCACGGTAACAAACGCCTTGACTTACGACCAACGGATGCAACGCATCTGCACTTCTTTGGCAAAAAACGGCTACGAAGTTCTGCTCGTCGGGCGTCACATGGAAAATGAAAAACCGCTGGACACATTGATTTTCAATCAATTACGCCTGCCCAACATTTTCCAAAAAGGTTTTCTTTTTTATGCCGAGCACAACCTGCGGCTCTTCTTTTTTCTCCTTTTTAAAAAATACGACATCCTCTGCACGATAGATTTGGATACGATGCCGGGCGGGTGCCTTGCTGCGATGGTTCGTGGAAAACGCCGCGTTTTTGATGCCCACGAATATTTTACAGAAGTTCCAGAGATTGTGGACAGGCCGTTTGTCAAAGGTTTTTGGGCGGCGATTGACCGTTTTTTTACGCCAAAATACCACCTGCATTACACGGTTGGGGATGGTTTGGCGGAGATTTTTTCCAAAAAATATGGGAAGAAATTTCACACGATTCGCTCCGTTCCGTTTCGCCGTGAAATTTCCAAAATCCAAAATCCAGCGTCCAGCGTCCAGCATTCAAAATCCAAATTCATACTTTATCAAGGTGCTTTGAACGAAGGCCGCGGCCTCGAAATCGCCATTTATGCAATGGAAGATTTGCCTTTGGAAATTGAACTTTGGATTGCCGGCGAAGGTGATTTATCCGATTATTTAAGGGCATTGGCCGCCGATTCGCCTGCACGAGACCGGATTAAATTTCTCGGTTTTGTAAAACCTGCGGATTTAAAACAAATCACCGACGCGGCTTGGCTGGGGTACAGTTTGTTGGAAAACCGGGGTTTGAGTTATTATTTTTCTTTGGTCAATAAGTTTTTTGACTACGTTCAGGCGGGCGTTCCTGTTTTGTCTTCCGATTTTCCAGAATATCAAAAATTGAACGAGCAGCATCGCGTCGCGTTTTTGGTCGAAGGTTTTTCGGCAAAAGATGTGGTCGCGGCGGTGCAGCACATTTTAAATTCGCCCGAAGAATATGAAAAAATGAAAGCCAATTGCCGAGCCGCTGCGGCGGATTGGAATTGGGAAAACGAGGAGAAAAAGTTGATTGATTTGTGGGCATTTTAGGTTTCACAGAGGCTCTCAGAGAAAAAGAGGGCACAGAGTTTTTAATCTTTCAAAATCGAAAAAAACTCTGTGC
>JANNMS010000033.1:0-24466 GCA_031398055.1 Saprospirales bacterium
CGAGAAATCCCGAAGGGATTTTATGTAAAAACTCGCGCCTGAAAACATAAAATCCCTTCGGGATTTGAGGAAAATGCCCTTGCTCTGAGCTATAAACATAGATTCCCTTCGGGAATGGATTTTAATGCGTTTGACCTGAAAGGAATTCAAGTTTATCTTCAACTTGTTGTTTTTCAATATTTTGAACCATAGAAATCAAAAAATGGTCAGCAGATTTTGCAAAAAATGGATGTCTAAATCTTTTCTCCAAAAAATTCAGCGAAGCCAAAAATCGAGGTCGTTTTTCAAAAAACGAATTTAAATAAGACGGCGGCAACCAAAACCCAATCGGCTGAATTGCCTCAATTTTAAAATTCTGAAAATCTTCATTTTTTGAAAAAAGCAAGTTTTGAAATTCGCCGGGCGAGAAATACCAAGTTTCCACAAAAATGTCGTCGCTCAATTTTGCCAAAACTGGTTGACCAGTCGCCCGGCGAAAAATGTTTTTCCATTGAAATTTCAACAAAAAATAAAGGCTTTCCCACCAGCAAAATTTCGACATGACCACCGCGACAAACCTACCGCCGGGTTTCAAAATTTTGGAAAATTGGTTTCCAAAATTTTCAATGTCCGTCGGGGCGAGGCAATTGAAACCGCCGAAGTTTGAAAAAATCAGGTCGAATTTTTTTTCGGAAAATTTTTCGGGTGCGTCTAAAATTGAGCAAACTTGAAAATCAATTTTTGCGCAGTCTGTCATTCTGAGCGAAAGCGAAGAATCTGGGTTTTTCATTTTCAAAAACTCAGAAAATTTCCGCCGCGCCACCTCGATCATTTTTTCAGAAATATCGGTCGCCAAAATTTCCGCCCCGTGCTCGGCCATCCAAACTGCATCTTGCCCTGTGCCGCAGTTCAATTCCAAAACTTGCCAATTTTTTTTCTCTAAAAATATTTTTTCCAAAAAATCCCAAAGCAATTGCCGCTGCATTTTTCCGACGGCGGTTTCGGTAAATTCTGAATCATAAATTTCGGCGGTCGCGTCGAACGCTGAAATTTTTTTATCTCGTTGCGGCATTTGATTTTTCGAGTTTTTGAAGTTGCCATTTATCCAAAATCGAAGCAGGCAAATAATACAAAACCATCGCGGCGCGGCGCAGATTTTCGAGGCGACCCGTTTTCCAAATTTTTTGAAAAGCCGCCAAGCCTTGCCGTAACCGAAAACGTTTGTGTACCAGTCGGTGCAATTTTTTGTAAAACTGCGGCGAAAAAGTGGCCGGGTACATCATCGACAAATCGTCCGAGTCGCGCCAATTTTGTTTTTCGCCGAGCATGGATTTTACGTTTTCAAAAAATTTCGTGCCGGGCAACGGATAACTCACCGAAACGCCGATGTCGTGCGGCAACAGATTTTCAACCATTTCGATGGTTTTTTCGATGTCGTCGCGGTTTTCGCCGAGGTAGCCAAATTGCAAAAAGAAACAAACCTCAACGCCCTTTTTTTTCAAAATCTCGGTGGCCTCGCCGATTTGCTCGACTTTCGTGCCTTTGTCCATCGCGTCCAAAATTTTCTGCGAACCACTTTCCGCACCGACCCAAACTTGCCTCAAACCACTTTCGACGAGCGCATCAATCGCATCATTTTCCAAAAGTAAGTCCACGCGGCTTTGGATTTTGTAGTCGATGTCCAAATTCCTCGCCCGGATTTCGTCCCGAAACTTTTGAACCCAGCCAGGTTTCAAACCAAAAATATCATCGGCCATCCAAAATTTTCGCACGCCAAAATATTTCACCAAAAATTCAATCTCGCCCGCGACCCGCTCCGGGCTGCGCGAATTGTAGCGATTTCCATAAATCGGTTTCGCGCACCAATTGCATTTGTACGGACAGCCGCGCGTCGTGGCGATGTTCAAAGTGAACGCGCCGTGATTTTCAAGCCAAATTTTTTCATAACTTTTGATGTCGACCAAATCCCACGCCGGGTCGGGCAGTGTGTCCAAATCTTTCAAAACTGAGCGGCTTGGATTTTTTATAAATTTCCCATTTTCCAAAAATGAAATGCCTGGCAGGTTTTGAAAATCAGTTTCTCCGGCCTCCAATTTTTTCAACAATTCCAACAACGTAATTTCACCTTCACCATGAATCACAAAATCCGCGCCCTCGCGCAAATATTCCTCGGCGTGGTCGGTGCTGTCGCTGCTGTTCACGATGACCGGGCAAGCATATTTTTTCCCAATTTTTGACATTTCGAAAGCGGCCTCCCGCATATTTGTCAAACACATTTTTGTCAAATAATTGAAGCCGTCGTCGTACAAAACCAAAAAATCGGGTGACCACGAGGCCACTACTTTTTCAATTTCACCGGGCGAGTTTTTCAAATTCGTGTCAAAAAGTTGCACTTCAAAACCATTCGCCCGCAGCCACGCCGCCGCGTAAATCGTGCCGTACGGTGGGTACGGCTGGGCGGCCTTCCACTGTTTTTTGTCAAATTTATAAAAATAGGAATGTGAAAAAAGTACGCGTTTCATTTTTGAAAAACCTTTGGTGCAAGATATTCATTTTAAAAAACACCATTTTTAGAAAGTTGATGAACCAGACAAATTTTGACTTCAAATAGAACGCCCATCAATTTTTACCTTTGCAACTCAAATTAAAAACATGAAACTATCAATTTCAATAACAATAGTTTTTCTTAAAATATCGCCGCTGCTTTTTTCCCAAAATTACAAACTTGAAAAATTGCCGGAAGATGTCAATTCGATTTACGATGAAATTTCGCCTGTCGTCAGTCGGGACGGGAAGACTTTGTTTTTCACGAGAGTTGGTTTTCCAGATTTTGAAAAAACGCTGATTTTGGAAAATGAAAATTTTGCCGAAACACTTTCGCCATCGGATTATCAACAAAAATTGAGCGGACTTTTTTTTCAATTGGGCAGTGATTGGGGCGAAGATTGCAGCCGTTCGAGGTTCAACCAAGATGTTTGGCTGGCAAAATTGGGCGAAGATTTTGAATTAAAAAATGTCGAACACCCCGGATTCCCGTTGAATAATGCTTTTCCAAACAGCCTTGTTTGCCAAACACCGGATGCCCGGACGTTTTATGTCGTCAATCAATTTCCAGAAAATGGTGGATTGGAAAAAGGTTTTTCGGTCATTCAAAAAGAAGCGAACGGCTGGGGCAATCCGCTGCCCATCGAAATTGATGATTTTTACACCATCACTTCCGATGTCAGTTTGACGATGGGTTTTGATGGGCAAGTTTTGATTCTCGCTGCCGAGCGTTTTGATTCTGAAAAGATGGATTTGTACGCCTGTTTTCGGGCAGGTGAAAACCATTGGACAAGCCCAAAACACCTCGGCCAAACCATCAATTCGGTTGCACGGGAAACCACGCCCTACCTTTCGGAAGATAATAAAACCCTGTTTTTTTCCTCGAACCGAAATGGCAAAAATGGCAATGACATTTTTTTGAGCCGCCGTTTGGATGATACTTGGCAAAAATGGTCTGTCCCTGAACCCCTCGCGCCACCGGTAAATTCTTGGGCAGATGACAGCCAACCGTATTTCAACATGACTACTGGCTATTTATATTTTACCTCGAAACGCAGCGGCGGCAGTGATATTTATCGGCTGCAAATTGCCCCACCCCAGCCAACTGAAATTGAAATTTCTGGCCGCATTATCAATGAAAAAACGGGCGAAACGATTTCGGATGTTTTGATTGGGTACGCCACGATTTCTGGACAAAAGAATTATTCGCGCGATGAAAGTGGGTTTTATCATTTGACCATTCCGAAAGGTGTGCGTTTTTTCTTGGAGTTTAAAAAAAATGGGTACGCCACGAAGACCGAAGAGTTTTTTGTGAGCAACGTCAAAAGCCTTTTTCAGGAAAATATTACCCGCGATATTTTGGTCATGCCTTTGGAAGTCAATTCAAAAATTGATTTGGAGCCGATTTTTTTCGTGCAATCGAAGGCGGCCATTTTGGAAAAGTCGTTTTCGGCATTGAAAAAACTGGCCGAATTTTTAAAAGAAAACCCAAATATTTCAATCCGAATCGAAGGTCATACCGACAACATTGGCAAGGAAAATGAACTTATCCGGCTTTCCGAAGACCGGGCAAATGCTTTGAAAACCTTTTTGGTAAAAGAAGGCGTGGCCGAAAGTCGAATCGAAACACTTGGTTTCGGGGCTAAATTTCCATTGAACGACAACTCGACCGAAGAATTAAAAAGGCTAAATCGGCGGGTTGAAATCAGAATTATCAAAAATTAAAATAGAAAAATTAGCAATGCAGTTTTACAGTACCAAAAATAAAGCCCTTCGGGTTGATTTCCGGGAAGCGGTTTTTAAAGGATTGCCCGATGACAATGGACTTTTTATGCCTGTTGAAATCCCAAAGTTGCCTACTGAATTTATCAAAAACCTCAAAAACTACACTTTTCCAGAACTGTCTTTTGAAGTGGCATCCAACTTTTTGGGTGATTCAATACCTAAAAATGACATGAAAAATATCATCGAACGGGCAATCAACTTCCCTGCCCCGGTGGTTCGGTTGGATGAAAGCACGTTTGTTTTGGAACTTTTTCACGGGCCATCTTTGGCTTTCAAAGATTTTGGGGCAAGATTTATGGCCGAAGTAATGTCCTATTATTTGAAAAATGACCAGAAAGAATTGGTGATTTTGGTGGCAACGTCCGGTGACACGGGCGGTGCGGTGGCCGCTGGGTTTTATGATACTCCGGGGATCAAAGTCGTTATTTTATATCCGTCGGGCAAAGTCAGCAATTTACAGGAAAAACAATTGACCACTTTTAGCAAAAATATCACGGCCATCGAATTAGATGGGAGTTTTGATGATTGCCAAGCATTGGTAAAAAAGGCATTTTTGGATGTTGATTTGAAGTCAAAAATCAATCTTTCGAGTGCAAACAGCATCAATATTGCCCGGTTGCTGCCCCAATCATTTTACTATTTTGAGGCTTTTAAACAGGTTTTTTCAGGAAATGAAAAGGTGGTTTTTTCGATTCCGTCTGGCAATTTTGGTAATTTAACTGCTGGGCTTTTTGCAAAAAGAATGGGTTTGCCAGTCCATCATTTTGTGGCAGCGACAAATATGAACACGCTTATCCCTGATTTTTTGAATTCTGAAAGTTTGAAAGAACGGCCTTCCGTCCAAACACTTTCAAATGCAATGGATGTTGGTCTACCATCAAACTTTGCTCGAATCATGGATTTGTACGGTTCCACGTGGAACAATATAAAAAAAGACATTTACGGAACCTACATTTCGGATAATTTCACAAGGAACATCATCCAAGAAGTTTTAGAAAAAACGAGTTATTTGCTTGACCCGCACGCTGCGGTTGGGTTTGGGGCTTGGAAAAAATATTGGAAACAGAACCCTGAAACTACTGGCATTATTCTCGAAACTGCCCATCCTGGAAAATTTATTGATGTTATTGACATCGAAAATAAATCAGATTACATCCCGAAAAAATTATCTAATTTGGAGCATTTTGAAAAAGTGTCGGTTGAAATGAAAGTCGATTTTGGTCAATTCAAAAATTGGTTACTAAAAAACTACTAATAAATTTCACCAAAATATTGACAAACAAAAAAGCCTCGAATGAAATCATTCAAGGCTTTTTTGTTTGTTCCACGTGGAACGATGATGTTTTTCAAGTTCAAATCACGAAGTGTGTTTTGACAAAAAGTTATCCAATATTTCATTGAAAATTTCCGGGTGTTCCATCATCGGTGCGTGGCCACATTTATCGACAAAATGAAGTTCAGAATTTGAAATTAATTCGTGAAACTTCTCGCCGACAAATGGAGGGGTCACGGTGTCTTGCTTTCCCCAAATCAAAAGAGTCGGTGCTTTGATTTCATTCAACTTATCTCCCAAATTATGTCGCACTGCACTTTTCGCAGTGATGACCACCCGCAATGCTTTTCCTCTGTCATTGACAATTCCAAAAACTTCATCCACTAATTCTTTCGTGGCAACCGCCGGATTGTAAAATGTTTCTCCGGTTTTGTTTTTGATATATTCATAATCTCCACGTTTTGGGAACGCAGTGCCAAATGCACTTTCAAAAAGCCCCGAACTTCCAGTCAAAGTAATGGTAGAAGTTTTCTGCGGATTTTGCAAGGCAAATAAAATAGCGATGTGCCCACCGAGCGAATTACCGAGCAAATTGACCTTTTCATATTTTTTAAACGCCACAAATCCTTCCACATATTTTACCAAACCCATCACTCCTGCTTCCAACAATGGTAATTCGTAGATAGGCAAAATCGGAACGACCACATTATACTTCTTGGAAAAATGTCCGACTATTCCTTCAAAATTGCTAAGTGCCCCAAAAAGCCCATGCAACAGCAACAGCACTTCGCCATCGGTTTCCGATTCGATAAACTGGAAATTATTTTCCGTCTTGATATTTAACATCTCTAAGTTTTAGTTGAATTTTTTGGAACGCAAGATAAGTAACTTCTTTTTCAAAGAATCTCAAAAAAAGATCCTTATGAAAATATTTTGTTTGTTTTGTGAAAAAACGAATTGTTTTACAAAAATCAATTTACCTTTCTGGTCAAAAAATTAGAGTACAACAAAATAGCCAGCAAAACCACTCCACCCGCCTGATGCAAAATTCCCCACAAAACGGGAATCGAACCTTTACAATTTATCAAAGTAAAAACGCCCAAAAAAACCTGCAACGATATGGCTGAAAAAATCAAAATCGCCAAACGCCTCGTTTGCGGGGTGTTTCCTTTCCACAATTTGAAAGAAAAATAACTGACCAACACTGCTAAAAAATAAGCCGTGTTTCGATGCAAAAACTGAATTAGTGCAGGCGCAAAAGCATTGGTATCGTAATGCTCCAAATTTATCAAATTCCATTGCGCTTTATCAAACAATACTTCTGCAAAAAGATGTCCATTCATATCCGGCCAAGTCGGAAAAAACAAACCTGCTTTCATCCCACTCATCAAACCGCCAAAAATGAATTGAACCAATCCAATGCCAAAAGTCCAGCGAGCCAATTTCCGAAAATCTTGTTTTTTTAAAATTTCAACTTTTGGAAAAAACTCGTGGAACAACGCCCAAAGTAAAAACGCAAAAACCGAAAAACCCAAAGTCAGGTGAATTGAAAGTTTGTAAGCATTGACCCACGGCCTGTCTCGCAGACCGCTCATCACCATAATAATCCCAAATGAAGCAGCGACTACTGAAAATCCAATTACCCAACCCAGCCGGCCAATCAATTTTTTGCTTAACCATCCTTTCCACAAAAAATAAAAAAACGGAATGATGAAAACAAAACCCATCATCCTTGCCCAAAGTCGGTGAAAATATTCCCAGAAATAAATGAATTTGAAATCGCTCAAAGACATGCCCTGATTTATTTTCTGGTACTGTGGTGTGGCTTGATATTTCAAAAATTCACTTTTCCAATCTACTTGATTTAACGGTGGCAAGGTTCCGGTAACAATTTTCCATTCAGTGATACTTAAACCACTGCCAGTCAAGCGGGTCACGCCGCCTATAAAAATTTGAAAAAAAACAAGCACCACACCGAGTGCCAGCCAATATTTGACAACCGGACGGGCGGGCGAATTTTCAAGAAATTTGAAACTCATGTTCTATTTTTTTCTGAATTGAAATTTTTCCACAAAGTCAACATCCTTAATGATATCGACCCTATTTTTTAAAAATAATCGGTCATTATCATCATGTCTGTTAGTTTGTGGAAAAGGTTTGCAGCTGCAAGTTTTGCACGGCTGACCGACATTTTAACATGGTTTTCCACATTCAAATCGGTTCTAAATTTCAGACAATCAGGCAGTTGCAGGTTCTCCACACCTTTTTTTAGAATGATGAAAAAGGCGCTGTGGCTAAAAATTTGTTTGTAGAATTGTTCGGCTGGGCATGGAAAGTGGCAAGTTACCCACATTTTTTGCTCGAAATACTTCCCAAAAGTACCTTCACGTTGACCGATGTTTGGAAACAAACCCGTAATCCACAAGTTGTCAAGCAAAATACCGAGTTGCCAACACCTTTAAAAAAACAGCCCAACCAAAGTTTTCTGGTTGGGCTGCTAAATTTAAAAATCGACAGTTTTCAAAAAATCAAAGCCACCGCACCAAACCAAAATCCATCCGCGAAGGCAACAACGGATTGTTCGGAAACATCCGAAAACCATATTCAAAAACGCCCGAATGGGTTGGTTTGAATTCGCAGGAATAAGTGGCTTGGCTGCCTGCCGTATTTTTCAAACTCAATTCTTGACGCGAAATCAACTCCAATTCCTTTTCAGATTTTCGGCGATAAAAAACGATTTCGATACCGATGTCCTCGGCAGCCACGTCAAAAAGTTGCAAAGTGATGTCTGCCTTGAAAATTTCGCCGAGCGGCAAAGCATGGTTGAAAGTATCGGGTGCTTCCATCGAAACGAGTTCGATGGCATCCCACGAATGTTCGATTTTCTTTTTCCACAATGCCAAAGTTTTGACCGCTGCAAAATCGTCCTTTTTCAAAAGCCGACTGCGCGTGTTCAACTTGGAATAATATTGTTTGACATAATCATTCAACATCCGACCCATCACAAAATCCGGCGCAATTTCGGCAATCGTTTTTCGAATGTGGCTCAGCCAACGTTCCGAAATCCCGTTTTCATCTCGTTCAAAATATGCTGGCAGGATGTGGTTTTCCAAAATATTGTAAATCGTCTCGGCATCCAATTCGTTTTGGATTTTTTCATCAGCGTAAGTGTCATGTTCAGGCAAATACCATCCCGCGCCAGGTTTATAACCTTCGCACCACCAGCCGTCCAAAACCGAAAAGTTCATCACGCCATTCAAAACCGCCTTCATCCCGCTCGTCCCGGAGGCCTCTTTTGGACGAATCGGGTTGTTTAACCAAATGTCCACGCCCTGCACCAACAACTTCGCCATTTCCATCGCATAATTTTCCAAGAAAATGACTTTGCCCCTGAAATTTGGGTTTTTCGTGGTGTTGTAAATCATTTTGATGTATTCCTGACCACCTTTGTCAGCCGGGTGTGCTTTGCCGGCGAACAAAAATAAAATCGGCCGGTTCGAGTCATTTACAATTTCGGTCAGCCGTTTTTCATTGGTAAACAGCAAGTTAGCACGTTTGTAAGTCGCAAAACGCCGTGCAAAACCGATGACCAAGGCATCATCTTTTATCGCATTTATGATTTCAAAAATGGTCTGCGGATTTTCGCCGCGCCGCGTCAAATCTTCTCGGAGCGATTTTTTGACAAAATCTAAAAGCCGTTTTTTCAAAAGCGAACGCAAATCCATGATTTCTTTCGACGGAACTTGGTGTATTTTTTGCCAAAAATTATGGTTGGTGGTGTCTTTCAAAAATCCGTCGCCAAAATTTTTAACATACAAATCGTTCCATTCTTTGGCAATCCAAGTCGGATAATGCACACAATTGGTAACGTATCCAATGTTGCTTTCCGAAAAATTGTAATCGGGATAAAGTTCGTTGAACATTTTTTGGCTCACCTCGCCATGCAATCGGCTCACGCCGTTCACTTCTTGACAAGTCCGAATCGCCAAATGGCTCATCGAAAACACTTCATTTTCATCTTCCGGTTTGACCCTGCCGAGTGCCACGAGACTGGCCCACGATTTATTCAAATTGTAGGTAAATTTATACAAATAGTCGCGCAACATGGTTTCCGAAAATGCATCGTGGCCAGCGGGAACGGGGGTGTGCGTGGTGAAAATTTGGGTAGATTTCACGATTTCCAAGGCTTCTTCGAACGAAAATTTCTTGTCCTGCATATAATTTTTAATCCGTTCGAGACCCAAAAACGCGGCGTGTCCTTCATTTAAATGATAAATATCGGCATCAATTCCGATGGCTTTTAAAGCCCGAAGGCCTCCGATTCCAACCAACATTTCTTGCCGCAGGCGGTTTTCATTGTTGCCGCCGTACAATTGATGGGTAATCGAGCGGTCTTCCCACGGGTTGTCGTCGATATCGGTGTCCAATAAATACAGTGGAATCCGCCCAACTTTCAGCACCCAAACCTTTGCCCAGACCGTCCGGCCTGCCATGTTGACATGGATTTTTATCCAATCGCCGCGCTCGTCGCGGACAGGTTCGAGGGGAAGTTGGGTAAATTTTGCCGGGTCATAATTGTGAATTTGCTCGCCCTGAAATGAAATTCCCTGCTGAAAATAGCCGTAGCGGTACAGCAAACCGACCGCCACGAAATTCATATTCCGGTCAGACATCTCTTTCAAATAATCGCCCGCCAAAACGCCCAAACCGCCGGAATACAACCGAACAGACTGGTGCAAGCCATATTCCATACAGAAATAGGCGATTTTTGGGTTTTCAGCACCATTTTGTGGAGAAAGATTGAGGTATTGGTTGAATTGTTTGAAGACTTTGTTCATGTTTTGAACAAAGTCTTTCGAGGCCAACAATTCGTTTGCCTTCTCAATATTCAATTCTTCGAGCAGCGCGACGGGGTTGCAATTCACTTTTTCAAAAAGCGCAGGGTCGATATTTTTAAACAAATCAATGGCTTCGTGGTTCCACGACCACCATAAATTGCCTGCCAAAATGGCAAGTGGAGTCAGACCTTCGGGCAATTTTGGTTCAATAAAAATGCGTTTGAGTTTGAGGTTATTCTCGACGATGTTGCCAACCATTCTATTTTGATGTTTTTTTACCACAAAGGCACATTAGAAAACATAAGTATTTTGTGTACTGATGTGTCTTTGTGGTTAGAATTAGATAAAATCGGTGGCAAAAGTAAAAAGAAATCCCTACCCTTTGTGTTGAAATGACACCATGAAGTTTTACATTTTCTGGCGGGGGTGAAACAAATAGATTGTTTCCTTTAAATATTCGGTGTCGATGTGGGTATAAATTTCGGTGGTCGTGATGCTTTCGTGTCCCAACATATCTTGCACGGCCTTCAAGTCCGCGCCGCCTTCCACCAAGTGGGTCGCAAACGAATGCCGAAAAGTGTGCGGGCTGATATTTTTTGTGATTTCTGCTTGTTGTGCAAAGTCTTTTACCAACATAAAAATCATGATTCGGGTCAATTTTCGGCCATTTCTGCTCAAAAAAACAATGTTTTCTTCTGCTTTGGTCTTCGCTTTTTGTTTCGCTCGGACGTGTTGGATGTAAAAAAAAATGTGTTTCAAAGCATCTTCGCCAATCGGGACGAGGCGTTCTTTATCATTTTTTCCCAAAACTTTGATAAAACCATCATCTGGGTAAATATTGCTCAATTTTAAATTGCACAACTCCGTGACCCTCAATCCACAAGCATACAAAGTCTCGAAAATTGCCCGGTTTCTCAAACCCAGCGGCGTGCTCAAATCAATGACCGAAAACAGTTTTTGCACCTCAGAAATGGACAAAACTTCGGGGATTTTTTGAATCATCCGGGGCGTTTCCATCTGGTCGGTCGGGTCGTCGTCGAGCAAATCTCCCATAATTAGGAATTTGTAAAAGGCTCGAATCCCGGCAATTATCCGCCCTTGCGACGATTGCGCCAGCCCCAATTCACTCAACCAAATGATAAATTTTGTAAAATCGTCTCGTTTCGCTTCGAGCGGCAACAAG
Organism: Saprospirales bacterium; assembly: GCA_031398055.1. Lineage (GTDB taxonomy): Bacteria > Bacteroidota > Bacteroidia > Chitinophagales > Saprospiraceae > M3007. Next base: position 11,603 of record JANNMS010000033.1, read on the forward strand.
GTTTGCCCGGTGATTTCGAGGTATCGGACAAATTTTCCGATGTCCATTAAATAGGCTTCAATCGTGTTCGGACTGAACGAACGTTCGAGCAATAAATAAGATTTAAATTGTTTGAGCGCAGGCTTCCAAAGCATTTTTTATAAGTTAATTAGATATTGAGATATTATCCCAATATCCCAATATCTTAATCTCTAATTACTGTCAAATTCATCATCAATAAAACCAAAAAGTTGTTCGAGCGCATCTTCCAAAGTTATTAATCCAATAACATTTTTTTTATCGTTGATAACGCACGCAATCCCCACTCCCGTTTGTGATGCTTTTGATAAATACCTATTAACGGTCAATGTTTCGGATACAAAATCGATAGGAAAAACAATAGATTTTATATCATTTGGTTGCAGAAATAACTTTTGCACGTGCACGTAACCAACCACATTATCTAAGTTATTTTCAACAACAACTAATCTCGATAAATTACTTTCTTCAAATAATTTTCGCAAATCTTCAATGCTTTTTTTAATGTCAATGGAAACAATATCGCGCCGCAAAGTCATACAATCTTTTACAAAAACTGACTTTAAATCCAATGCTTTTTCCAATAACTCTGATTGAATATTATTATCAGTCAATAAGCCTACTTGGTTTTCTTCGGTTAAATATTGAATCAAATTAGAGTCGTGTTTGTGGTCAAAATTCTTATTTAATAACTTAAAAACAAACCTTTTAAACAACCATAAAATAAACAAAATTATAAAAGAAATAAACACCGGAACAAACCAACCGACCCCAAAAACAAAAGTTAAAACCCCATAAAAATTAATACTAATCAAGATAGAAAAACCACTTATCAACAATAACCAAAACATTGATTTCCAATCAAAAACTGACTTTTTGGACAGTTTTAATTCGCTTATTTTATTTAACGAGGTCTTAGTCATTTTAACAAGATTAAAGATTTTTATCTAACTCACCAGCCTTAATTGTACCTTTTGGAACTGTTATTTTCCAATAAGAAAAGTCTTGTCCGGCAGTCAATCCATATCCATAAATTACCTCACCGGGCTTTGTAATTTTTACAAATTTATCGGTGGTAACTTGTTCTGTTTTTTCATTCCAAATCAATTCTTCGGTCTCTAATTTTTCTTGATTTATAGTTGTCAAAACAACGCTGTCGCGTGCAGTAACAAGCCCTTTTTCATTCAATCTAACCGCTTCTTTTGCCGTCAATGTACTTTTGACCTTTTGAAATTGGTCAAAAAAATCAACCTTCAAACCGTCCGGAAATTCTTGTCTCGGCAAATCTCTATCATTGATATTGAACATCGTCGGGGCCGTAATCCTGACCCGCAACAACGCACTATCTGAATAAAGAATTTCTATGTCTTTTCCTATTTCCATCGTTGTATCATCTTCTGTAAAACTTAATCTTTCTTTTTTTATAGCAGTTTCACAAGCATATAAAATGGATAGAAAAAAGATAGAAAACAATAGCGTTTTTATAGTTTTTATAGAAAATTTCATTGTAAAAAATTGAACCCCGGCGGGATGGCTCGCCGGGGTTCTGCAAAATTAGATGGTTTTGGGTCATCTTTCTATTATCCATTTAAATTTCTATTTATCAACGCATCATGCACGAAACTCCAATTACGGGAATCAAGCTTTCCAATTTCAAATTGGCAGAATAATCAGTGCGAAGACCAAAAGAAATCATGGCATTTCTACCCATTTTCCATTCGCCGCCGTACGAAATACTCAGTCGAGCCACGCCCAATTGATTCAATTTATTGACTTTACTTTCTGGCGCATTTTTCATCCCGTTGCCACCGGAACAAACCCCTTCGGCAAAAGCGATAAATTTTGGCTTGCCATAACGCACGTTCAACCCACCACTGAAAATATTTCCTTTTTGCATTTGCTTTTGGCCTTCCAGCAACATTTTTTCGGCAATAACAAAAGTGTATCGCGCCATTCCGGAAATCAAAAACCGCCTTCCGATGCCCAAACAAGCATTTAACCAAACTGCCTGCGCCTGCCCTTGCAAATTCAAACTGTCCAAACGCGGCCCATCGTAGGTATAAATTTTGCCAAAAGCCAAATCCACCTGCGCCGAATTCCAATATTTTTTCGTGAAAGAATTGGCCACGTCCCGGATTTGTTCTTTTTGGTTGCAAACTGCCTCGTCGTATTCCATTTCCAAAGAATCGCGCTCGGTGATAAGTTCTGATTTTTCTTTTTTTGTCCGTTTCGTCTGTTTCATAAATAGGTTCAGGTAATTTATTCGAGCGATTCTTTCAGATTGTTCCAAATGATAGTCTTTATCCATTGTTCTGAACAATCTTTGATTTTGGAGCGGGTCGTTTTCTTGAAACAAATTGATTTTTGCCGCCACCGACAGACGTTGGATATCGTTGTACGCCGCGTCCTGGACAGAAATCGTCCCTGCCGAAATATCCAACGTGGACAGGCATTTCATAAAATAACTGGCCTGCTGATATTTCCGCAGGCTGGTACGGTTGTACACAATTTCCCAAATTGGCTGGACTTGCAAATCCAAATTAGGTTTTACTTGGAAGGACCGGAACGACCAATCCACCCGAAACTCGCGGCTGGTTGTTGGTTTGATGACTTGCGATGGCGTGACGCCCATCAAATCGAAAGCAGGAGAAATGCCGATATTGTTTTCAGCGATGCGGCCGATATTAAAATCGTCGTAATAAATATCCTGTGCGTTTAAAAATTGGTGGCATCCAAAAAATGCCAAAAAAAGGAGTGGGGCGAAGCGTTTCATTTTATTTGGGAGTTCAAAAAAAGTGAGTGTAAAAAAGGTTTGATTTCTTGATTAAAAATAAATGGCGAATAATTTTTTCACAGCAGTTTTTAGTGTTTGCGAAGCGGGAAAAAGACTGTTGACATACATTTATATTAGAAGTTTGGAAAACGTAATCAAAAAATTTAGGATTTTTTCCTGCAACGATGTTTGTCAAAACCTCACCTTTTCCTTCCAATTTTCGGGGCTGTAAAAATTTCTTTTCAAATTTGCACCTGCAAAAAATCCAGATGGTCTCCCCGTAATTTTAAAGTTAGATTTTCACAAAAACGCATCGAAAAAACACACCTGTTTTTTCGGAAAAGTTGAAGTTGATATTATTTTTTTAACAGATTTCTCAACTTAATGCGTGCTGGGTGAAATTCGTAACACCGTTTTTTTCAAATAACTTTAAACGTTTTTCAAATGTCCAACCGACAGATTTTTACCCTTTTTGCCTGCCTGTTCTTGTCCCAAATTATTTTTTTAGAAAAAACCTCGGCCCAAGTTTTTCAAGGAACTGCGGTGAAATATGAATCTCCGACCCTGAAAAATCAATTTTACAATTATTCAGTCGTCAATTTGGATGCTTCGGAAGTGGCTAATTTTGTGCGTTCGCAAAACAGTTTTGCACAAATTGAATTGAAATTGGGTCAAAACGATTGGCATTTTGATTTTCATCCGAGTCCAGTGATTGGAAAAAATTATCGCTTGCAAATTTTGGGAAACGACGGCGCGAGGTCAGAAAGTGGCGCAGGGAGTTTGTTGGCTTTGCAAGGCCGTGAAATTTCAGGCGGCGCGGCAGGTCTGGTTTTGGATGAAAATTATCTGTCCGGGTCTTTTCAAAATGAAAATGAATGGTGGTTCATCGAGCCGCTCCGGTTTTTGGACGCTGCGGCTGACGAAAATTTATACCTTATTTATAGATTGCAAGATGTCGTGCCGAATGAAAATGCGACCTGCATCGCCCGCGCCTCGGCGAATTTTCAGGAAAAACACCACGATGAAATCGAGTCGCAGCAAAATTCGGCTGCGAAACTTTTGGCTTGCTACGATTTGGAAATTGCGATTGCTTCCGACAAATCCATGTTTACAAAATATGGAACGGTCGCGGCGGTGCAGGCGCACAACGTAACCGTCATAAATAATGTTCAAACAAATTATACCGGAAGTTTTATCCACGACCTAAATTTTGTCATCAATTTTAATTTGGTCATCACGACTGTTGACCCGTGGTCGAACACCCTCGATGCAGGAGATTTGCTGGACGAATTTACAGCTTGGGCAAACCCGCCGACCCCCGGTTTTGGCTCCACCGATTTTGATTTGGGAGAACTTTGGACAAACCGCGATTTCACTGGCGGCACGGTTGGCATTGCTTGGGTTGAGGCACTTTGTTCGCCTTTCAAATATCATTGTTTGCAAGATTTTACAACCAACGCCGCGCAACTTCGGTGCATGACTTCCCACGAAATTGGCCATAATTTGGGCGCGTCGCACGACAATTGTCCGCCCGGAAATTTTATCATGTGCCCTTTCGTCAGCACATCGAACGCTTGGTCTGGGTTGAGCGTGATTGATATAAATAATGTGATCAGTGCAGGACTCGGCGGCAATTGCCTCGAAGCCTGCTCCGGCGGAACTCCAGTTGATGCAGAATTTGATTGGTCGCCCGACCCGGCCTGCGCTGGCCAAACGGTTTCTTTTGATGACCTTTCCACTGGCCCGGTGACTTCTTGGAACTGGACTTTTCCGAGCGGAACGCCCGCAACTTCGACTCAGCAAAATCCAAACGTCATTTGGAATACCGCTGGAACATATAATGTGGTACTTTCAGTAAATGGCGGCGCGAGTACCATTTCCCACGCCGTAATTATTTCACCTTTGCCAAATGCAGATTTTAATGTTGCGGTGGATGGTTTGACAATTACTTGCACCAATAATTCCTCGAACGCGACTTCATATTTGTGGAATTTTGGAGATGGAAACACCAGCAACCAGACAAATCCTGTCCACACCTACGATGATGCAGGAACTTATACGATTACTTTGACAGCCACAAATTCCTGTGGTTCAGATATTTATACCGAAAGTATCACGACAGCGCCTACCGTAGATTTTTCAGCCAGCCCAACTTCTGGTTGTGCACCGTTGACCGTTCATTTTTCAGAATTATGTTCGCCGGACGCCATTTTTTTCCAATGGGTTTTCCCCGGCGGAAATCCAAATTCCTCGACTTTTCCGAATCCAACCGTGATTTATGGCAACTCGGGTTTTTACGAAGTGACTTTGACGGCAACGAACGCGGCAGGCGAATCTGCCACCTTATTTTTGGATAATTTTATAAATGTCTTGCCCGAGCCCGTCGCCGATTTCGACTATTTTGTAAATGGCTTGACCGCTTCATTTGACAATCAAAGTCAAAATGGAAACACCTTTTTATGGAATTTTGGCGACGGCGCGACGAGCACCCAATTTAACCCGATCCACACCTATCCCGATGCTGGAAATTATGACGTAACCCTCACAGTTACAGGCACTTGCGGCTCGGAAACCTACACCGACAATATTGAAATTGTGCTGCCGCCGACCGCCAATTTTACAGCAAATCCAACGAATGGTTGCGCTCCGTTGGCTGTTCAATATTCAAATCAAAGCAGCGGCAACCCGACCAATTTTTCATGGAATTTCCCCGGCGGCACGCCCGCAAACTCGACCGCCGAAAACCCGACGGTCATTTATAATTTGTCTGGAAATTACAACGCCACGCTCGTCGTGAGCAATTCCGCAGGGTCGAACTCGATTTCGCAGCCCAATTTTATCCAAATTCAAACCGCACCGTCGCCAAATTTCACCGCTTCGACGAGCGGCGCGACCGTCACTTTTTCAAATTCGACCACCGGTGCGACCGGTTTTTTATGGAATTTTGGCGACGGCGAAACCTCGACGGACGCCAATCCCATCCATATTTATAATGCAGAAGGCACATTTACCGTCATTTTGACCGCCACAAATGCTTGCGGCGCGGTGCCTTTTTCGGAAGATGTAACAATTGCTTTGCCGCCGTTGGCCAATTTTACTTTCAATCCGAACCCGGCGGTCGGCTGCATTCCGTTGACCGTCCAATTTTCAAACGCCTCGACGGGCGGCGCGGTCAATTCATTTTCTTGGAATTTTCCGGGCGGCACACCGTCCAGTTCGACGGCGACAAATCCAATGGTAGTTTACAATTCGGCGGGTCTTTTTTCGGCAAGTTTGACGGTTGGAAATATTGCGGGCAGTAATTCGACCACGCAACTCGACATCATTTCAGTTGGTCTCGGTCCGGTGGCGAATTTTTCTGCCACGACCAATAATTTGACCGCAGATTTCACCAACAATTCCGCCGCCGCAACTTCTTTTTTGTGGAATTTCGGCGACGGCCAAACTTCGACGGCCACCAATCCGAGTCATAATTATTCGTCGGATGGAAATTACACTGTCCAGTTGACGGCCACAAACGATTGCGGCAGCACGATTTTTACTCAAATTTTAAGTATCGTAACCCCGCCGACCGCAGGTTTTTCATTTTCCCCGGCTTCCGGTTGCGCGCCTTTGACCGTTCAATTCACTTCGACGAGTTCGGCGAACAGCCAAAATTTCACGTGGAATTTCCTTGGCGGCACGCCTGCAACTTCAAATTTGCAAAACCCAACCGTCGTTTTTTCAACGCCCGGAACATTTTCCGCAAGTTTGACGGTGAACAATTCTGCGGGGCAAAACACGGCCAGCCAAAGCAACATTATTTCTGTAAATGGTTTGCCGACGGCAAATTTTTCAGCCGCGACAAATGGCTTAACTGCTTCATTTTCAAATACTTCGGCGGGTGCGACAACTTATTTTTGGGACTTCGGCGACGGCCAAAATTCAACTGCCGCCAACCCAAACCACACTTATTTTTCGGATGGAAATTACACGGTTCAACTCACGGCGAGCAATATTTGTGGCAACACCACGACTTCCCAAACCGTAAATATTTCGACCACGCCGACCGCCGGTTTTACATTTTCGCCCGCGTCCGGCTGCGCGCCGTTGACCGTTCAATTCACTTCGACGAGCTCGGCGAACAGCCAAAATTTCACTTGGAATTTCCCCGGCGGCACGCCTGCAACTTCGACTTTGCAAAATCCGACGGTCGTTTTTTCAACGCCCGGAACATTTTCCGCAAGTTTGACGGTCGCCAATTCCGCAGGACAAAACACGACGAGCCAAAGCAATATTATTTCTGTAAATGATGCGCCGACCGCCAATTTTTCAAGTTCGATAAATGGCGCAACTGCTTCATTTTCAAATACTTCGGTTGGTGCGACGAGTTATTTTTGGACATTTGGCGACGGCCAAAATTCAACCGCAGCCAACCCAAATCACACCTATTTATTGGATGGAAATTACACGGTTCAATTGACTTCCACGAATGCTTGCGGCAGTGTTTCGACTTTTCAAATTGTAAATATCGTCACGCCGCCGACCGCAGGTTTTACATTTTTGCCGGCTTCCGGTTGCGCTCCGTTGACCGTTCAATTCACTTCAAATTCATCGGCGAACAGCCAAAATTTCACTTGGAATTTCCCCGGCGGCACACCTTCGACTTCGAATTTGCAAAATCCAACCGTCGTTTTTTCGACGCCCGGAACGTTTTCCGCAAGTTTGACAGCGAGCAATTCCGCAGGTCAAAACACGGCCAACCAGAGCAATATTATTTCTGTAAATGATGTGCCGACGGCCAATTTTTCAAGTTCGATAAATGGCGCAACTGCCTCATTTTCAAACACTTCGGTTGGTGCGACGAGTTACTTTTGGGCATTTGGCGACGGCCAAAATTCAACCGCAGCGAATCCAAATCACACCTATTTATTGGATGGAAATTACACCGTTCAATTGACTTCGACGAACGGTTGCGGCAGCACCACGACTTCGCAAGTTGTAAATATTGCCACGCCGCCGACCGCAGGTTTTACCTTTTCGCCCGCGTCGGGCTGCGCCCCGCTGACCGTTCAATTCACTTCAAATTCTTCGGAAAACAGCCAAAATTTCGAGTGGAATTTCCCCGGCGGCACACCAGCAACTTCAAATTTGCAAAATCCGACCGTCGTTTTTTCAACGCCCGGAACGTTTTCCGCAAGTTTGACAGTGAGCAATTCGACGGGACAAAACATCGCCAGCCAAACTGATATTATTTTGGTAAATGATAAACCGACCGCTAATTTTACGGTAATTCAGGCAGGACTTGGTGGGATATTTACGAATAATTCGAAAAATGCAGATTCATATTTTTGGGATTTTGGCGACGGAAATACTTCAAACGAACTGAACCCGACGCATCAATTTTCGGCTGCCGGGCAATTCACTGTCATTTTGATTGCCACAAATCCATGCGGCACAACCCAATTTTCAACGCAGGTAAATATTGTTGGAACACCGCCCCTCGCAAGTTTTTCAGCGAATGAAATGAAAGGTTGCGAGCCGTTCCTCGTGCAGTTTTCTGATCAATCGGCGGGCAATCCGACAGCTTGGAATTGGTCATTTCCGGGCGGCTCGCCAAGCAGTTCGACCGACCAAAATCCGAGCGTAACTTATTCTGCCACAGGAAATTATGAAGTTTCACTGACCGCGACCAATGCTTTTGGAAGCAACACTTTGACCTTCCCAAATTTCATCGAAGTCATCACTTCGCCGTCGGTGGATTTTGAATTTTTTGCCAGCAACGGCACGGTCAATTTTTCAAATCAATCGAACGGCGCGGACAATTTTTCCTGGAATTTTGGCGACGGCCAAACCTCGACGGAAACCAATCCGACACACATTTACACGACTTCCGGAAATTTCGTGGTGACTTTGCAGGCCATAAATCCATGTGGCGCGAGCGTTTTGCAAAAGACAATTTCAATCGAAATCATCGGCACGGAAACCCCAATTTGGGTGAAAAATTTCAACCTTTTTCCAAACCCGGCGGCTGGAAATTTCACGGTTCAAATGACAGCAAAACCGGCGCAACAAATTGATTTTGAATTGTTTAACGCGATTGGCCAACAGGTTTTGCAAGTTGCCGCGCCGTTTCAAAATGGGGAAATTTCCCAAAAATTTGACCTCGAAAATTTGACGGCGGGGGCTTATTTTTTGAAAATTCAAATGGAAGGCGAGGCATTTTTTGTGCGCGTTTTGAAGCAATGATTTTCAGGTTGGTTTCAATATTTCACGAATTTGAAATCACAATTGAACCCAATTTTTCAATTCAAAAAGCCAAGTAACCCAAGTTGCTTGGCTTTTTTTGTTGTTAAATTTCACGGCAATTGGGTGTGATTTTAGGTAAAAACGCGCCATTTTTCCCAAACTTGCTACATTTGACTTTTATAAAAAGTAGAAATGAAAAATTTGAATTACCCGTTGTCCGCCCATTTTTCACCCAAAACATACCTCGCCGCGCTCTTCGCATTTGGCATTTTCCTTTTTTCAAATTGCTCAAAATACGACCCACCGCCCCGAGTTTTGGTTTTTTCAAAAACATCAGGATATCGTCACGCAAGCATCCCCGATGGCGTTGCCGCGCTGCGAAAATTGTGCAAGGAAAATGGAATTTGGCTCGATTCGACCGAAAACGCCGCCGATTTCACGGAACAAAATTTGAAAAAATACGCCACCGTCATTTTTCTTTCGACCACCGGCGATGTCCTCGACCGCGACCAAGAAATTGCTTTTGAAAGATACATCCAAGCAGGCGGTGGATTCGTCGGAATCCACGCCGCGACCGACACTGAATACGGTTGGAAATGGTTTGGCGGATTGTCCGGGGCGTATTTTCAAAGTCACCCAAAACAGCAGGATGCAACGCTCAAAATATTGGACCACAACCATTTATCCACAAAATGCCTGCCTGGAGATACTTGGAAACGCTTCGACGAATGGTACAATTTTAAAGAAATCAATCCGGCGGTCAACGTGCTTTTGACCATTGACGAAACGAGTTACACCGGTGGCGAAAACAGCGCGAACCACCCGATGGCTTGGTACCACGAGTACGACGGCGGGCGGGCGTTTTACACGGCGCTTGGCCACACGAACGAGTCGTTCCGCGAACCGCTGTTTTTGCAGCACGTTTTGGGTGGTTTGATTTATGCAATTGGAAAAAATGCGCCGAAAAAATACAACCTCTGCCACTCCGAAATGCGCCCCGACCCAACCCGTTTTGTAAAAACCGTCCTCGCCTCCGACCTGACCGAACCGATGGAATTTGATATTTTTCCCAACGGAAAAGTATTGCTGATTGAACGGCGTGGGGCTTTGAAATTGTTCAACCCGAACACCGAAATGTTGAATGTCGCCGCAAAAATGGACGTTTTCAACGGTGAAGAAGACGGTTTGATGGGGCTGGCGATTGACCCAAATTACTCGAAAAACAACTGGATTTACCTGTATTATTCCTCGCCGACGGAGTCCGTCAATCAACTTTCGCGCTTCATTTTTCGCGGCGATTCGCTTGACCGCGCCTCCGAAAAAGTGGTTTTGAAAGTCGGGACGCAGCGCGACGAGTGTTGCCACACGGGCGGTTCGTTGTGTTTCAGCCCCGAAGGTTTTTTGTTTTTGAGCACCGGCGACAACTCCAATCCGTTCGATTCGGAAGGTTACGCACCGATTGACCAACGCCCCGGTCGCAGCCCCTGGGACGCCCAAAAATCATCGGCAAATACCAACGATTTGCGCGGTAAAATCCTGAGAATCAAAGTTTTAGACGACGGGACTTACCTCTGCCCCGCTGGAAATTTATTTAATGAAAATGAAAAACACATCACTTCCGTCGGTCCAAAAACCACTGAAATTGGCGAGAGCCGCCCCGAAATTTATGTGATGGGCTGCCGAAACCCATTCCGGATTTCGGTCGACCCGCGCCGCAAATTGTTGTTCTGGGGCGAGGTCGGCCCCGACGCTGGCGAACCCGACACCGCTCGCGGTCCGCAAGGCCACGACGAAGTGAACCGTGCCCGTGCCGCCGGCAATTTTGGCTGGCCGCATTTTGTGGGAAACAACAAACCGTACCGTAGACATGATTTTTTGACCAAAAAAAACGGGCCGTTTTTCGATGCCGCGAACCCGCAAAATCTTTCGCCAAACAACACCGGTTTGAAAAACCTGCCGCCTGCCCAACCTGCGATGATTTGGTATCCGTACGGCACGTCGTCGGAGTTTCCGATGGTTGGGGTTGGCGGGCGAAATGCGATGGCGGGGCCAGTTTATTATTGTGATGAATACCCGGCGGCGACCCGTTTTCCAAAATATGTCGATGGAAAATTGATAACCTACGATTGGATGCGCGGCTGGATGATGCTCGCCTCGCTCGATTCGCTGGGCAATCTGGCGAACCTCGAATTGTTTGGCGACAGCGTCAAATTGTCGCGCCCGATGGACATGTTTTTGGACAAAAACGGCTCACTTTGGGTGCTCGAATATGGCACGCAGTGGTTTGCCTCGAACCCCGATGCCCGGTTGAGCCGCATTGATTTTGTGCGCGGAAACCGCCCGCCGGTTGCCGGTTTGGCTGTTTCAAAAACAGCAGGGGCTGCGCCGCTCGAAACGCAGTTATCTGTCTCAAAATCAAAAGATTACGATGGCGACGAATTGAAATTTGAAATAGATTTTGGCGACGGAACGCCCAAATTGTTTATCGAAAAAGGGAAATGGACGCAGGCCGGGCGCACCCGTTTTGTTTCTAAAATTTCAAAAGAAAATGCCTGGCCGGGTGGAAAATCGCCCGCGAAAACTGTCGCGCTCGATTCCATTTTTCATGTTTATAAAACTTCTGGAAATTTTGAAATTAGGTTGAAAGTGACCGACGCGGCGGGTAAATTTTCCACTGAAAAAAGGAAAATTTTTGTTGGAAATGAACCGCCGACCGTGCGTTGGGATTTCGCCGGGCGGAACCGGAGTTTTTACAAGACCGGGACAAATTTGGATTACAAAATCGTGGTCGAGGATGCCGAAGATGGCTCGTTGGCCGATGGAAAAATCGCGCCGACCGACATCGCCGCGACGATTGATTACCTCGAATCGGGTTTCGATATTTCCCAAATTGCGCAAGGCCACTTGGCTGCGATGGCCGCCACAGAATATTCGCGGGGCAAAATGTTGACCGAAAAATCGGACTGCAAAACCTGCCACGCGGCCGACCGCGCGATAAATGGCCCGTCGTATCAAGCCGTGGCTGAGCGGTACCGCAAAAATGAATTTGCGGTGCGAACATTAACCGCAAAAGTCATTAAAGGTGGCGCAGGAAATTGGGGACAAACCGTCATGTCGGCGCATCCGCAACTTCCGGAAACCGATGTTTCGGAAATGGTTCGTTGGATTTTGACACTTGGCGACCCGCCGCGACCGGTTCAAAAAATTTCGTTGGCTGGAAATTATGCGCTCGCTGCCCCTGACGGTTCGGGAGCGAAGTCGAACGAAAAAGGCAAGCCAAAACCGCCCGGAACTTTCATTTTCAAAGCAAGTTACCGCGACCGGGGCAGTAGGAAGCAGGCAAGTTTGGAAAATGGAGAGGTCGTCGCGCTGCGCCCCGCGTTCCAGCAAGCCGAGTCGGCGGACAGCCTCAGCAAAGGCGTCACGACTTATCGAACCCTAGCGGAAGGCGATACGGTGGTGCTGCGCGACCTTCGGCATGGCAGTTTTTTTGTATTTAAAAGAGTGGATTTGGCAGGGCTGCGCGGCGTGAGTTTGGGCATCGGGTCGGGCGACAAAAACACGCAAATCGGCGGTGGCCGCGTTGAAATCCGGTTGGGTAATGCCGCTGGAAAATTGCTCGGTACCGCAAAATTGGAAGGAAAAAATGGGGTGGACATGAATTTTTCGGAAGTCAACGTGCCGATTTCCGAACCGTCGGACGGGCGTTTTCACAATCTATTTTTTGTTTTGAAAAATGAAAACAATGCTTCGAGCCAGGTGGCGACGGTGGATTGGGTGCGGTTTGAGTTTTGATTTTTTGGGGTTTGGACACATAGAACACAAAGGAGTTTTCACATAGAAAA
>JANNMS010000077.1:0-21779 GCA_031398055.1 Saprospirales bacterium
AAAAAATTTTTTCCTGCCGTTTTTGGATTAAACTCATAAAAATTATTTGATTATGAATATTTTTTTTTGGAGGGGACTCCAAAAACGGCAAAAAGTGCTTTTTTGATGAAAAAAGGTTGAAAAAGGTTTGTGAATATCATCCCTCACCCCTCTTTCCTCATCCCTGTTTTACCTTTTCAAAACCAAAACCCCTTCCAAAACCGCTCCTTTTCCATCCAAAATATGATAAAAATAAACCGCGTCGGGCAACATTTTCCCCTGCCACTCCCCCGCCCAATCATTTTGATAATTGATTTTATCCAAAACCAAATTGCCCCAGCGATTAAAAACCATGACTTCCGAGGCCGGGTATTTTTCAATATTTTCAATAAAAAATGTCTCGTTCGCGTCGTCGCCGTTTGGGGAAAAAGCATTGAAAACCAACAGTTTATCATCCGCAGTTGACGTGTCGCACATCACCAAAACCGTGACCAAAGCAGTGTCGCAGCCAACGGAATTGCAAACGACGTATCTAAAATTATCGGTCGAATTGCAAAAACCAATTTCTGGCGAATACGTCGCCACGCCGGTCGTTTTGTCCATTTTGACTTCGCCATGCAACGGGCCAATCGAACCGTCGGTGGGCAAAACCAAAATATCCGTGAACGAGGTGACGCTGGCGTCATTTTCCAAGACCCGAATTTCTGTCGGTTGTGAATTTTGACTCAATCCGTTGTCCGGATTCGCAACGGGAGGTTGCGGATTAACTGAGTCGTCGAGGGCGGTGATAAGGAAGATTACGGTGTCGCAAACACCAAGATTATCGCAGAGCGTAATACAAGCCGTGTCTGTTCCGGGGTTAAGTGCCTGTATTTCAAGGCATAAAGTTAAATCGTTGAGGTCGAATGAAACATGGCGGTTGGAAGTTTTTTCACAAATATTTTTTAGGTAAAAATCCGAGCCGCCGAGTTCGGTTTTGTCGAGGCAAAAAATTTGGGTTTCGCCCAGAAAAAACGTGTCCACAATCGTTTGCGCAGCCGGTTTGACAACCGTCAAAATCAAAAAAGTAGAGTCATAATTTCCCAAATCATCCTTCAAACGCACGCCCATCGTGTCCGTCCCGGGTTTCAAACCGGTGTAAGTTGCACAAAATTCGACCTGTTCGAGGTTGTAAAAAAACATCAGCGGGTCGGGCATTTTGAAAATTTCCAATTTTTTCAAATTGCCCGGCAGCAAATAACTGTCCACACATTGCCGACCCATTTGATTCAAAAAAACGGTGTCGTACCGAAAATCTGGCCCAAACCGGCGCACTTTCACCGCCAAAACCGTCGTGTCGCACAACCCAAATTCATCGCAGGCAGCGAGGCAAATCGTGTCCACCCCACCCTCTTTTTTTCCAAAATATTGCAAACAAGTCCCCGCCGCGTCGAGCGAAAACGTCGCAAAACCATGCAACGAAACACTGCAAAGCAAGCGGTTTTTCACCGCCCCGCCGAGGCTCGAAGTGTCCGGGCAAAGCGTCCCGGTCGAATTTTCAGCAATTTCAAGATAGTGAAAAAAGCGGCTGCCTTTGCCGTCCACTTTTAAATTTAAAAACACGGTGTCGCAAAAACCCGTGCTGTCGCAAGCCACGATGCAGGTCGAAGCTGAGCCAACAATTTTACCAAAATATTCTACACAATTATTTGAGTTCAAATTAAAACTGACCGCCGAATTACCTGAATTACAAAGACTTACGCTTTTTGGCGCGGTCAAGAGGTCGTCAAAATTTGGGCAAAAAACGCTGGCCGAATCTTTTTGAACCACCCGGTTTTCCGTCGAATTGCAGGCAACTTGGACATAAAAAGTATCGCGTTCAAAAGTCGTCGTGTCTTCCAAAATGACTTCGTGGAAACCTTTTTCAAAAGTCAAATTCGTGCCGCGCGGCGTGGTCCCAAAATTGTAACCGATGAAAGATTGCGTCTGGATTTGCAGGACGAACACTTTCATCGTGTCGTAAATATTTCCCGCGTTTCCGCCCGTGATTAAAAGGTGCGATGGGTCAAGCATCCAATTTCCGTTCGGGTCCCAACTGTTCATCGAATCCACCAATTCTGGCATCGTGTTGAAAGTATCGGCGAACATTTGGCCGCTCACCGGCCACGAAGTCAATAAATATGGGCCAAAATTGCCCTGCCCAAACAAAGTTGAATAAGTGTACGCGCTCGTCGTGTCGAAATCGCAGCCGTTTTGGATGGTCACGGGAATTTTTTTTCCGTTGTCGGTAAACCGCATTTTCAAAGATTGGCCGAGCGAAAGTGGCAAACAAACGTCGCCCTTCGCCGAACAATCATTCAATCGAATGAAAACCGTGTCGAGGTCGAGGATGCCGCCAGAAAAATTTTGGGAAATTTTTTCGAGTTTTTTTTCAATCGGTTCCATTTTGAAACCGGACAAAACAACAAAACAAAGCACCGCAAAAGCAGCGAAGAAAGAGGAAAAAGGTCGCATGTTCAAAAGGATAAAAAATGTTGCACGGCTCTTCGGAATTGGCGGAGTGACCAAAAATCACCCCGCCAAAATTCTTCGGAAGGAGGCAAACGATTAAAGATGTCTTGGACGAGGGAAGATTAAAAGGTTGTCTGAATCAAGATTTTCAGGATTTAAGAATTTTTAGAATTCTGACAATTCTAAAATCTTGAAAATTCTGATTCAGACATTTTGATTCATGTAAAAACCATGCCAATTGATTTTAATGTGTGTTGCGAAAATGGTCTGTTGCAAACCAAAAAACAGACAGGTAAACGCCGTTTCTTTTTGAAATTTTTATAAAAATGGGAAAATGCTGCCGCTCCGTAATTCCCGTAAATGGCTGGTTTTTTAACTAAAAATGGTTAGAAAATAGGTTTGCTGGGTTTTGAAAAGTCTAAAAACGGAAAGTAAAATTTACCTTCGGGGCGGTTTTGACCCCAAAATTTTTATTCCTAATTTTTCAATCCGCCAACTGTCAAATGCAACGAACACTTCTACAACTTGCCATTTTTTTGGCTGCCGCTCCTCTTTTTTCCCAACCAAATTACACTGCCCTCGATTCCGTTCGCCCATTTTCCGGACAATTTCGCGTCGGCATCAACATGGGTTACAACCCAAATTGGACGAACGAACAGCAAGCCAACATCGCCGCCGGAAACCCCGAACTCGGCCAGCCCGGCATCGGCGCGACCACGACCCGACCGGGGATGTACGAAGAAATTTACGCCTCGTTTGGCTACAATTTGACTTTGTACGACTTCCAAGTTTTCCAAAACCGGGGCATGACCGACCTCACCGGCATCATCGGCGGGCCGCCGCAGTGGAATTTGGATTTCACGAATTACTGTGCCGGGCAGCCGTCCGCCATTTTCAAGGATATTTACTTGCCGATTTGGGATGCCGGAAATGGTACACCATATAATGAAGCCAATCCGTTCGCGGCCTACGTTTACAAATTAGTGGACACCTATAAAAATTACGTAACTTTTTGGGAAATTTGGAACGAGCCGGGCTTCGATTATTCCGGTGGAAATGGTCGAAAACTGCCCGGCCAGCCAGGAAATTGGTGGGACAACGACCCTCCGCCCTGCGAATATGCACTCCGTGCGCCCATCGAACGCTACGTTCGGATGCTCCGAATTTCTTACGAAATCATCAAAACCCTCGACCCGGATGGCTACGTGACGCTCGGCGACCCCGGTTTTCCGTCATTTTTGGATGCCGTTTTGAGAAATACCGACAACCCGACGGGCGGCAGCGTGACCGCAAATTTTCCAAAATTTGGCGGCGCGTATTTCGACGCGGTCAGTTTTCATGCCTACCCACATTTCGATTTTACCTGCTACGACCCGGCGAACGGCATTTTTGAAAGGCACTCCGACGGCGCGTCCGACGGGCTGATTATTTCCAAAAACCGTTTTCAAAATGTGCTGGAAAATCGCGGTTTCGACGGCACGACCTACCCTGAAAAAGTTTGGATGTGCACCGAATTCAACGCCCCGCGCCGGGCCATCACTTCCAATAATTGGCTGAACGGCGCGGAATTGCAGCGAAATTATTTGCTCAAAGTTTTGATGGAGGCCAAAAAATCGGGCATCGCCCAAATGCACGTTTATTCGCTTTTTGATGTCCGGCCAGATTTTGAAGCCGTGGACGAATTCGATTTGATGGGCATGTATTCAAATAATACGGGTGTCACGGCTTACAACCAGACCGTCAATCCGCAGGGAAAAGCGCAAAAAACTTTCACCGATTTGTTGGGAAATACCACGTTCGATGCAGCCAAAACTGCTGCCATGAATTTGCCGACCGGCGTCCGTGGTGTCGCTTTCAAAAAACCGAACGGGCAATTTATTTATTCACTTTGGGCAGAAACGCAGACCGACCAAACCGAGACCGCTTCGAAAAATTACACCTTCCCCGCCGCGCTCCAAATGACTGATTTCCAACGGTTTGACTGGGATTTTGGCTATTCTGGAACGTCTGCACATTTGACAAATCCGACAATTTCGCTGACTGCTGCGCCGCAATTTTTTGAAAAAAATCTCGCCCCGGGCTGCGTCGTTTCGGCCAGCGTGACCAATATTTTGTGCAACGACAACGGCACGGCGAGCGACCCGTCTGACGATAAATTTTCGTTCAATTTGACGGTCAACGGTACGCAAACTGCCTCGACTCTTTGGAAAACCGACATCGCCGGGCAAAATTTTTCGGGAAATTTTGGGCAGTCAAAAAACCTCGCCGGGTTCAATATTTCTGCTGGAAATTTGAATTTTACGGTTGCCGACACGGCCGTTGCAGCCTGCGCCGCGACGGTCAACGTGACCGCGCCCGCGACTTGCTCGAACCAACAAGCCACTCAATATTGTAATTCAAAAGGCGATTTTCCGTGGCACGAGTGGATTGCAAATGTCAAAATCGGGACGATAAATAAAACTTCCGACAAGGCGGGATATTCTGATTTTACGGCAAACAGTGCGACTTTGGCCGCCGGGCAAACCCATCCATTGGAATTGACGATTGGATTTAGTTGGTTCACTTTCAACGACTTCTACCGAATTTGGGTAGATTTTAATAAAAATAAAACCTTCGAGGCTGGCGAAATTGTCTCCGAGGGCAGTTACGTTCCAGCCGGAAATGGCTTGTCCTCGGCACTCGTTTTGGGCAATTTGAACATCCCGGCGAACGCCGCGACCGGCACGACCCGGATGCGGATTTCGATAAAACGCGGCGCATTTCCGCAGCCCTGTGAATTGATTCCGTTCGGCGAGGTCGAAGATTTTACGGTAAATATTTCCCCAGCGGGCGGCGCGTGCTCGATAAATGCCTCGATTTCCAATATTTTATGCCAAAACAACGGCACCCCAACCATCGGCGGCGACGATACTTACACTTTTTCGGCGATGGTCACCGGCGCGAACACCGGGCAGGGTTGGTCGGTCAATTTTGGGAACACGGTGATTTCTGGAAATTACGGCGTGGCAAAAACTTTCGGCCCGCACCCGATTTTGGGCGGCACGCAGACCCTCCTTTTTCGAGATTTGGCCGATGCAAATTGCACGACCACGCAACTCGTCACCGCCCCCGGCCCTTGCTCGAACGGCGGCGGAACGGGAACTTATTGCCCTTCCTCGGGCGATTTTCCGTGGCACGATTGGATCGCGCAGTTCCAATTTTCAGACCTCAACCACACCTCCTCGAAAAGCCAATATTCTGATTTTTTGAACAAAATAGCGACCGTCGAAACGGGTCAAATTTACAATTTGCAATTGACCACCGGGTTCAGTTGGTTGAGTACCGATGAATTTTGGCGGGTCTGGATTGACTACGACAAGGACGGCGATTTTGAATCCAACGAATTGATTTTCAGTCAGTTAAATCCTGCATCGCCGTTTCCCGTTGGTTTGTGGAGCGTCGTCGGGCAAGTTTCGATACCTACAAATGTGGCGGTCGGCGTGACTCGAATGCGTGTTGTGATGCATCGCGGCGGCACGGCTCCGGAGCCCTGCGGCACGAATGATTTTGGGGAAACGGAAGATTATTCAGTCAATATTATCGATAGCGGCGGCCAGACTTGCCAAGTTTTTGGGCAGGTCAGCAATTTGTCCTGCCAAAACAACGGCACGCCGAACCTGCCGGGCGACGACACATTTTCGTTCAGCCTCACCGTGACCGGCGCGGGGACAGGCAGCGGCTGGTCGGCGGCGGTCGGAAACACCACATTTTCAGGGAGTTATGGCGTTCCGAAAAGCATGGCCGGTTTCTCAATTGCAGCTGGCGCACTCAATTTTTCAATAAAAGACAACGCCGATGCGACTTGCCAACAGCCGATTGTCGTCGCGCCGCCCGCGCCGTGTTCCAGTCAAACGGGGCCGTGCGCGAGCAGTTCCGCGTTTCCGTGGCATGATTGGATTGAAAATATTAAGTTTTCAAATTTGAACAATCCGTCCGGCAAAAGTCAGTACTCGGATTTTACTGCTCAAACAGTAAATGTGGTCGCCGGCGCGAAATATCCGCTGCAATTAATAACCGGATATTCGTGGTTTGGCTACGACGAAAACCTGCGGATTTGGATGGATTTTAATAAAAATGGTTCGTTCGATGCGGGCGAAAAAGTTTTTGAAAAAGCGTTCATCGCGCCCGGAAACAACGTGACTTCGGTGACTTATTCCGATTCGATTCAAATTCCGGCAAACGCCGCGACCGGCCTGACCAAAATGCGGGTCTCGATGAAACGCGATGCTTTTTCTGACCCCTGCGAAACTTTGCCGTTCGGCGAGGTCGAAGATTATTCAGTCAATGTTGCACAAGGTTTGCAGGCTGGCGATGCTCGAAGTTTTTCAAAATTTTCGGCCACCGAAAACCTGACCGTTTACCCAAATCCAGCGTCGGATGTGCTGCGGATTTTTGCGCCAGATTATTTAGGCGAGGAGATTAAGATTTTGATTTTCAATCAGTTGGGCATGGAAGTGAAACGTGTGGTTTTTGAAAAAGTAGCCGAACCAATTTTAGAAATTGACATCAATAACCTGACGAATGGGCGGTATTTTTTGATGATAAAATCAGAAGGGAAACGGGTGGCAGTGCGGAAATTTTTAGTTGAAAACGGTTTTTAAAATTTTAAAATTTAATTCAAAACTCCTGCCATCGTCCGCGACGGC
Organism: Saprospirales bacterium; assembly: GCA_031398055.1. Lineage (GTDB taxonomy): Bacteria > Bacteroidota > Bacteroidia > Chitinophagales > Saprospiraceae > M3007. The sequence continues at coordinate 7,155 of JANNMS010000077.1, forward strand.
AGGAGTTTTTTTTTGCCTCTGACCACGTTTGTACGAATTTCAGGGTAAAAATGTACGATTTTCAGGGTGTCCACACGATTTTCAGGGTTTTTCTGAATAAATTTCAGGTTTGGACAAGGCCATTTTTGACCTATCAAAACGGGGCAACAAAAAATCTCCCGCCCGTTTCAGATTCATCCAAAAGAAAAACACGCCGCGTTTCGAACATTCATTTTTCAATTTCTGCCACTCTAAATTTTTATGAAAAACTATCCACTCGCTCGTCTCCCGTTTTTCGCTGTCCTTTTTTTGGTCTTAAATTTTTCAAAAATTCAATCCCAAAATCTGTCGGCCACAAAAATCAATTTTATCCAAAACAACCTTGACACGGCTAAAACCCTTGCCGCCAGCCACGAAAAATTGATCCTTGTAAAATTTCACGCCAAATATTGCCTGCCCTGCCGGGTCATGGACGAGCATGTTTGGACAGACCCGGCACTTGCCGCGGCGGTCGAAACGAACTGCATCGCCGTTTCGGTGGACATCCAAAACTTCGACGGTGTCAATTTGAAAAATGAATTTTTGGTGGAAAAACTGCCCACCATTTTATTGATGAATGCCTGCGGCAAAGTTTTGGTGCGGTTCGAAACCTCGTCCACAGCCAGCCAAATCCTCGAACGGCTCAACTTTTTCAACACCTCGGAAAACAAGTTTTGCCCCGGCGACCCACTTTTGGCAAAGCCGTTTTCTGGAAATTTTCAGGTTGAAAAATTGGAGAAACAAATGGAGGTTTCCGCGACACCGGATGCCGAACTGCCCAAACTTTTGGAGAAAAAAAGGCAGCCCGTTTTTGTGTCGCAGCCAGTCAGCCATGATTTGACGGCGGTCGAAATTTCGCCCAAACCATTGGTTGTCAATAATTTACCAGAGGTTTTGCGCGACCAGCCTGTGCATTGACCAAACGCTTGAAGGGTTCAAAACCCGTTCGTCATTAAAAAATCCACCTGAATTTTTAGGTAAAAGTATTTTCCACGCTTTTGAAATGGCGGAACGGGACGGCGATTTCCGTGCCTTTTCCGAAACCAAAAAACTAAACCTCCTAAACTTCCTAAACCTCTAAAAAAACATCCCCGCCGGGCACTCGACAATTAGAAGTGTTTGAGATGCTCGGTGGGGTTTTAAAAAACGATATAAATTTCACCACTTCAAAATTGTCTTTTTTATGAAAATTTTTCGCTCCCACTCCAACAATTTGGATTTTAAAAAAATCAAAAACCTGTTTTTGCTTTTGCTCAGTTTGCTGGCAATCAATGGTTTGCGGGCAGATACTTTCATCGTTTCGAACACGGATGACTCCGGCGCAGGCTCGCTGCGGCAAGCCATTTTGGATGCCAACGCGAACCCCGGGGCGGATGTCATCACCTTCGACATCGACGGCGGCGGGGCGCAAAGCATTACGGTTTCATCGGCATTGCCGACAATTTCCGGGGCACTGACCGTGGACGGCACGACGCAGCCGGGCTACTCCGGTTCGCCGCTCATCGCGGTCGGGGCGGATTTTTCTTCGACAATTTTTTATGCTGAAAATGCTGGCAGCGTGGCATTGACCGCGCTCGACGTGTCGAAAAATGGCACGGCGGCGGGCATCGCTTTTCAAATGCAAAACCTGAGCAGCCTCTCGGTGACCAATTGTTGGGCAAAAAACCGGACTTACGGTCTGTACATCAACCAGTGCTCGGGCATCACCGCGACGGGCAACGATTTGACCGACTGCGGCGTGTCGGGCGGCTGGGCGATTTTCCTCGGTTCGTCCAACGGCACGAACATGGACATCTCCAACAACGCCATCGCAGGCGCGACGACCAACGGTTTGTGGTTGTACTACTGCTCAAATGTCTCCGTCGCGCCCTCGAACGCGGCGGTCGAGGTCGGCAATTTGCTCAAACCTTTGACCACGCCGCTGAACGTGGAAGGCGGCTCGAACAACTCCGTGTCTGGGCTTGATTTGGAAAAAACCGGCGCAGTCGGCGGCGGCATCAATTTCACCAGTGTAAACGGGCTGACGGTCACGAACAACATTTTCAAAAACAGGATTCACGGTCTATACATCAACCAGTGCTCGGGCATCACCGCGACGGGCAACGACCTGACCGACTGCGGCGTGTCGGGCGGCTGGGCGATTTTCCTCGGCTCGTCCAACGGCACGAACATGGATGTCTCGAACAACACCATCGCAGGCGCGACAACCAACGGTTTGTGGTTGTACTACTGCTCAAATGTCTCCGTCGCGCCCTCGAACGCGGCGGTCGAGGTCGGCAATTTGCTCAAACCTTTGACCTCGCCGCTGAACGTGGAAGGCGGCTCGAACAACTCCGTGTCTGGGCTTGATCTGGAAAAAACGGGCGCAGTCGGCGGCAGCATCAATTTCACCAGTGTAAACGGGTTGACGGTCACCGGCTGCACGTTGAAAAACCGCTCGACGGGCTTGTTTTTCAATTCGTGCGCGACGGTCAGTGCGACTTGCAACCTGCTTGAAAATTGCACGAACGGCATCCAGTCGTATTACTGCGCCGCACCCGTTTTCACCAACAATACTTTTTACAACAACACCCTCGGCATCACCCAAAACGGTGGTGCAGCGGTCAATGCACAGTCCAATTTTTGGGCATTCAACACCCCGCTCGAAAACCAGCCGAACGGCTATTCCGGTTCGGTGGACGTATCGAACCCGCTCGCTTCGGCGGCTGGATGCGCTCCGGTTTTGGTCGTTCCGTCCGAAATTTCAATTTTGGGCAACAACCTCGAAATCTTGAACGGCGATGTTTCGCCCGCGACAAACGATGGCACTGATTTTGGCTCGATTTACACGACCGGGCAAACCGCGACCCACACTTTTTCAATTTCAAATACTGGAATTGGCCAACTCGTCCTCGACGGCGCGGCACTTTCTGGCACGGGCGCAAGTCATTTTTCTTTGGAAAATTTGACCTACCCAACTTCCGTCGCGCCCAACGGCAGCCTCGAAATTGACGTAACTTTTGACCCGTCGGCAACTGGTTTGCAAGTTGCGACCTTGACTTTTGAAAATAACGACTCCGACGAAGACCCGTATTCCTTTGATATTCAAGGCATTGGATTGGCTTGCTCGCCAACTTTGCCGAGCGGGACGGTTTTCCGTTGGACAAACGGCGGCGGCGACGGCCTCTGGTCAAATGCCAACAACTGGTTGAATTCCAGCAATTTGCCCACCGTTCCGACGGCTGGAAGCGTTGCGTTTTTCTCCTGTCTCGGCTCTGCGGACGCGACTTTGGATGTCAACACGAGCATCGGCAGCCTCGTTTTTGATGCAAATTATGGAAACACGTTGCACCTCGGCGGCCAAATTTTGACTTTGACAAGTGCTTTGGTCGTGCCGAATGCCAGCCAATTGGATGCTGGAACAGGATTGGTAAAAATGTCAAACACGACCATTAATTGCGCGGCAAATTTGAACAATGCAGAATTTGTCAGCGGTGATTTTTACCTCCTCCAAAATCTGAACGTGCTCAACGATTTGACCATCACCTCGATAAATGCACTGCAGGGCACGGTGGCAAATTTGAAAATTTTGGTCGGCGGCGATGTCGTCTCAGACGACACGAACGGTTTTGGAAACTGCTGCGGGTACCAGCCGGTGTTCGTCAGTTTGACTTCCGGCAGCGACCAAAATCTTTCTGGGACGGGCGTTTTTACATTTCTCGACATTTCAAAAACGGGCGGTAACGTGTTGATGCTCAACGATATAACCGTTCATTTTGGAACGCTCACCGGCACTTCGACCGCGCATTTTGTGGGGAGTGGAGGCATTTTAAAATTCAATCATTCGAGCATCAATTTTGCCGGAGATGTTGACAACGTGCAGTTCGTGGCCAACGATTTTTACCTCTACCAAAACCTCAAAGTGCTCAACGATTTGACCATCACTTCGATAAATGCCCTGCAGGGCACAGCGGCAAATTTGAAAATTTTGGTCGGCGGCGATGTCATTTCCAACGACGCGAACGGTTTTGCAAACTGCTGCGGGTACCAGCCGGTGTTTTTGGCTTTGAACGGTTCGACCGACCAAAACATCAGCGGCACGGGCGTTTTGACCTTCGTTGAATTTGCAAAAACGGGCGGCAACGCCTTGTTTGGAAGTTTCAACAAAACTTTCAACACGGCAAAAGTCACCGCCGGAACTTGGAATTTGTTGGGAAATACTTTTTCCTCGGCGGGCGGTTTTTCAGCCAGCACGGGCGGCGCGATTGCCGGTTCGGGAACTTTGACGGGCAACGTGAACATCGGTTCGGCCAGTTTTTTGAGCCCGGACTGCATCAATATTACAGGAACTTTGGTCATGGCCAGCGGCTCGCATTTTGTCGCAAACATCTCTGGTTCAACGGTTTGCACCGGTTTTGACCAAGTGAATGTTTCTGGTTCTGCCACTTTGACGGGTTCGATTTTGGATTTGTCGGCATCGGTGGCGGGCAGCGGTTTCAAGATTTTGGACGCGGCTTCGTTGTCCGGAACTTTCACGACGACCAATTTCCCGGTCGGCTGCGGCTGGTCAATTTTGTACAACAACCCAGCAACGGGCGAGGTCTCGGTTTCGTCGGGTGCGGACGCAACACCGCCGACGGCAGTTTGCCAAAATATCACCAAAAATTTGGACGCGACGAGCAGCGCGACCGTCGTGGCGGGCGAAATCAACAACGGTTCGACGGACAATTGCACGAGCGCAATTTTGGCCATCGTCAACGGCCAGACTACTTTTTCCTGCGCCGACATCGGCCAAAACCATGTTTTGACGCTCCGGGCGACCGACGCGGCGGGCAATTCGGCAACTTGTTTGGCGACGGTGACCATCGCGGCATACCCAAATGCACTGCCTTTTGACATTTCTGTTTTTGGAAATTCTTTGGAAATTTCGAGCGGCGACGCGACCCCGGCGACGGCGGACGGCACTGATTTTGGCGCGGTGGCCATCGGCGGCTCGTTGGTTCGCACCTTTTCCATCCAAAATACGGGCAGCGCGGCACTGCCAATCAACAGTATTTTGTCGAGCAACCCATCCAAATTTGCGGTCAGCGGCGTGCCGGGTTCGGTTGCGCCGGGCGGTTCTGCAAATTTCACGGTGACTTTTTCGCCGACGGCAACGGGCATCGAAAACGCGACGATCACGGTGAACAGCTTGGACTGCGACGAAATGAATTACAATTTTTCGGTCGCGGGCGAGGCCGCTTGCTCGAATCCAGTTTTCACAATTTGTCCAGAAAATCAGTCGGCAAACACAGCTTCAAATTCCTGCGACGCGGTGGTCAGTTACTCGGCAACGGCCAGCGACCCGATTACTGGTTATTCATTTTCAGGCGCAACGACGGGCAGCGGAAGCGGCACGGGCAGCGGCGCGACGTTCAACAAAGGCGTGACTTCGGTCGTGCTGACGGCCACAAATGATTGTGGCACAACAACTTGCGCTTTCACCGTGACCGTTTCGGACATCCAACCGCCCGTCGTCACCTGCCCCGCGCCGGTGACAATAAATATGACGGAAGGCCAATGTTCCGGCACGACCACGCTCACTTCGCCGACGGTAACGGACAATTGCCCAGTCAACACAGTGCTCGGAAATGCCCTCGATTTTGATGGCGCGAACGACATCGTGAACCTGCCGACGACCAGCATGCCGAGCGGAAACGTCGACCATACCGTGGAATGTTGGACCTATTTCAAAAGCGGCCAGACCGAACCGAAAGTCATACTTTGGTACGGCACGAGCCTCGGCAACCAACAGGCCGTTTACATCGTTGACCCGACGAACGGCAACAAGATTTCGGTCAACCACGGCTCTGCTGGAAATGCGGGTGTTTTCAACACCGCCATGCCGTTGAACACGTGGACGCACCTCGCTTTTGTCTATCACGGCAGCACGAACAGCATTGATTTGTACTTAAATGGGGCATTTCAACAAACTTTGACCTACAATGCCGCTTTGAATTTGCCGACGACGACCTTCCAATTTGGCGCACTTTATTCCACGAATTTCCGCGCCGGGATGAAATTGGACGAGGTGCGGATTTGGAATTTGGCACGATCGGCGGCACAAATCCAGGCATCAAAAGATGTGGAACTGGGCGGCAGCGAAACAGGTTTGGTGCGGTATTTCAAATTCAATCAAGGCACGGCGGGCGGCGATAACAATGGCCTAACGGCACTCGCAGCGACGACCGGCGTGGGCGGAACTTTGGTCAATTTTGCACTTTCCGGCTCGGTTTCCAACTGGGTTTCGGGCGCGCCCGGCACGATTGCGGCCACCAACAACGCCCCGGCGACCTTTCCAAAAGGCCAAACCGTCGTCACTTGGACGGCCACCGACGCGAGCAACAACACCGCGACTTGCAGCCAAACCGTGACGGTCGTCGACAATTTGGCACCGAGCATCACCTGCGCCGCGCCGGTTTCGATAAACACGACGACCGGGCTTTGCACCGGCACGACGGTTTTGACAAACCCAACGGTGGTCGACAATTGCACGATTCCCAGCACTGGAAATTCTTTAAAATTTGACGGCACAAACGACGTAGTCGTCCTCGACGACAATTTGAAAAATGCCCTGAACGGCGGCACGGCAATCACCGTCGAGTACTGGTTCAAAGGCACGAACATCCAATCTGCCTTCCGTTTTCAGGATATTTCAAATGCGTTTGTGGTCGCTGGTTGGGCGGGCTCGTCCACACCAAAACACATTATTTCCGTTGACGGTGGCACGGCTGGCGTTTCGATTGGAAACAGCGTTTTGGACGGAAATTGGCACCACATTGCCATGACTTGGCAAAAAAACACGGTAAACGGTTTCAAATCTTATGTTGACGGCGTCATCGTTGACCAGCGAAATTCGGCGAATGCCAATTTGCCAGTCGTTTCGCAGCGGCCAACTTTGGGCGGATATTTTGTCGCCGGCGCAAGCCAAGAATACATGAATGGCTCGCTCGAAGAAGTCAGGATTTGGAATACCGCCCGGACACAGGCGCAAATTCAGGCCGTGATGCGCAGCGAACTGGTCGGGAACGAGGCCAATTTGTTGGCTTATTACAATTTCAACCAAGGCACGGCGGGCGGAAACAATGCTGGCGTGACCGCGCTGCCCGATTTGGCGACCGGATTGGCGGGCACGAACACGGGCAATTTGACCAATTTCGCCCTGAACGGCCAGACCTCAAACTGGTTGAACCAACCGATTAATTTGGCAAACAACGCGCCCGCAGTTTTTCCAAAAGGAAACACGACCGTCACGTGGACTGGAAAAGACGCGAGCGGCAATTCGGCAACCTGCAGCCAAACCGTCACCGTCACCGACAACCAAGCCCCGGTGCTGACCTGCGGCGCGAATTTGACCGTTTCGCCGACCGCCGGCGGGAACTGCGAGGTAAAATTGGTGCTCAACTCGCCGCTGATTTCCGACAACTGCACGCCGTTTTTGGAAAATAACCTGTCCTTCGATGCCTCGAACGACCGGGTAACGATTCCGAGCACGGCAGATTTCAATTTTGGCACCGCCAATTTCACCATCGAAATGTGGGTAAAAACCAGCGGCACGGCTTTCCAAGTTTTTGCCGACAAACGGATAAATTCGAGTGCCGGAACGTGGTGGCGGACAGGTTTGAGTGGTGGAAAATATTGGTTCGAAATTTCGGCGGCGCAAAATTGCCAGACCACCAAACTTTTCAATGATGGCTACTGGCACCACGTCGCTTTTGTTCGCAACGGGACTTCGCCGGCGATTTTTGTGGATGGTGTTTCGGTGCCGGTGACGATCGCGGGGGCATGGGATGCCAATGTTTCCAACACTGCCGATGTCGGCGCAGGGCTTTTTCTCGGCAACGCTTGCTGCGGTTTGAAAGGTCAAATGGACGAACTTAGAATCTGGAAATCTGCGCGGACGCAGTTTGAAATTTTGGCAAATAAAAATATTACGCTCACTGGTTCGGAGGCCAATTTGCTGGCATATTACAATTTCAATCAAGGAACGCCCGGCGGCAGCAACCCGACGGTGACGACTTTGACAGATTTGGCGACGGCCATCGGCGGTGCGAACAACGGTACTTTGACCAATTTCGCGCTTACCGGAAACATTTCAAACTGGGTCGGCGGCGGCCCAATCAGCCTTGCGACGAGCAACGCGCCCGCTGCTTTCCCGGTCGGAAACTCGACGGTCACTTGGTCAATCACCGATTCGGACGGCAACACGGGCACCTGCAATCAAACGGTCACGGCAGTTCCGAGTAACTTGGCGACCAGCCACTCGGTGACGAATGTTACTTGTTTTGGCGGGGCGAACGGCACCGTTTTCACCACAAACACGGGCGGGCTTGCGCCATTTAGTTATCTCTGGAACATTGCAAAAACGACGGCGAACATCAATTTGCTGGTGGCCGCAACCTACAATTTGACCACGACCGACGCCGCGGGCTGTTCCAAAACCAGTTCGGCAGCAGTTGGCGAGGCACCTGCCATCAATTTTGCGGTCGGTCTGACCTCGAACGGCACAAACCCGCCCACTTTCAATGCCGTTTTCACGACGACGGGCGGCACACCGGGTTATTTGTACAACCGGACGGGCATGGCTGCGACGCTTTATTTGCCTGCGACCGACCCGATTTTTCAAAATTTGGCGGCCAACGCGACTTTTATTTTTAAGGTAAAAGATGCGAACGGCTGCAACAAATCGGTGGTCAAAAAAACGCCTGCGACCACGCCACCCCCGCCGTCCGGAAATGTGGCTGAAAGATTTTTGGAAAATGAAAAGGCAAATGATGCTTCCGGCGAGGCAATTGGAATGGCCGTTTTCCCCAATCCGACCAGCGATTTTTTGAACGTAGAATTTTTATCGGAAGGAAAAACGAACGGCCAGATTTCAGTTTTTGACATGCTTGGCAAAGTCGTTTTTTCCAAAAACGTGGATTTTGAGGAAGAGGCAATTTTCCAAGTTCCGGTTCAAAATTTATCGGCGGGCGGTTATGTTTTAATTTTTAGGGATGATTTTGGAAAAATAATTTCCAACCGATTTATCGTGGAAAGAAATTGATTTTCTTGAAATAAAGAAGCAGAAATTTCAGAGTTCAAAAACGGCCTCGCCAATGGGTGAGGCCGTTTCTTTTTCCCAAAACTTTCTCCCCAAAATCTATTTTTTTAAAATATCATTGCCATCCAAACCAACTCCCTTTTTCTTCCAAAACTATTGGCATGACAATCCAAAACTACCTCGCAGCCGTCCAAAAACAATTTGCATCCGGCATCGCACGCGAGCACGCCTACCGCCCTGATTTCCAAAATTTGCTCCGCGAAATCCTGCCCGACGAACTCGAAATCACGAACGAACCCGCCAACGTCACCGACTGCGGCAACCCGGATTTCGTTTTGACAAATGGAAAAATCCCCGTCGGATACATCGAAGCAAAAGATATTGGCAAAGATTTAAACTCAAAAAACTACCGAGAGCAGTTTTCCAGATATCAAAAAGCACTGGACAATTTGATCATCACCGATTATTTGTGGTTCCAGTTTTTTCAGAATGGCTCGCTCGTCGCCGAAATCCGCATCGCCGAAATCCGCGACGGGCGCGTCGTGCCGCTGCCCGAAAACTTCGGAATTTTCAAAAACCGCCTGCTCGATTTTGCCCAATTCGTCGGCCAAACCATCAAATCTGCCCAAAAACTCGCCGAAATGATGGCCGCAAAAGCACGCCTTTTGCAAAATATTTTGGAAAAAGCCGTTTCGTCGGACGAGGAAAACGCCGCAGATTCCTCGTTGAAACAACAGTTGAAAGGTTTCCGCGACATTTTGATTCACGACCTCGCGCCCCGACAATTTGCAGATTTGTACGCCCAAACTTTGGCCTACGGCATGTTTGCCGCACGGCTGCACGACCCAACTTTGGACACTTTTTCGAGGCAGGAAGCGGCGGATTTGATCCCGAAATCCAACCCGTTTTTGCGTTGGCTTTTTCAATATGTCGCGGGTTACGATGTGGACGAGCGCATCCGGGCGGTGGTCGACAACCTCGCCGAGGTGTTCCGGCACACCGACGTGGCCGCGATTTTGAAGGGTTTTGAAAAATCGGCGACCGCGCAAAACGACCCGATCATCCATTTTTACGAGACTTTTTTGGCGGAATACGACCCGGCGTTGCGCAAATCGCGCGGCGTTTGGTACACCCCGCAGCCCGTCGTCCAATTTTTGGTGCGGGCGGTGGACGATATTTTGAAATCCCATTTTGGGCTCCCGGCGGGGCTGGCCGACACCTCGAAAACCAAAATCGCGGTCAAAACCGACAATTTTGACAAACGAAAACAGGATTACAAAACCACCGAACAGGAAATCCACCGCGTCCAAATCCTCGACCCGGCGGCTGGCACGGGCACTTTTTTGGCCGAAATCATCCGGTTTTTGCACGACACGCGGTTCAAATCCATGCCCGGCATCTGGCCGAGTTTTGTGGAAAAAGACCTCGTCCCGCGGCTGCACGGCTTCGAACTTTTGATGGCGAGTTATGCCATGGCGCACCTCAAATTGGATTTGCTGCTCCGCGAAACCGGCCACACGATGTCGGGCGAGCAGCGGTTGAAGATTTTTTTGACCAATTCGCTGGAAGAATTTCACCCCGATTCCGGGACGCTTTTTGCCCACCTGCTCGCCGAGGAAGCCAACGCCGCAAACCGGGTGAAACGCGACGTGCCGGTGATGGTGGTGATGGGAAATCCGCCGTATTCGGTGAGCAGCAGCAACAAAGGCCCGTGGATTCAAAATTTGATAGCCGATTACAAAAAGGATTTGAATGAAAAAAAGATAAACCTCGACGACGATTACATCAAATTCATCCGGTTTGGGCAGTATTTTATTCAAAAAAATGGGGAAGGCATACTCGCTTTCATCACCAACAACAGTTTTATCGATGGCATCACGCATCGCCAAATGCGGAAAAACCTGCTCGAAACTTTTGAAGAAATTTATATTTTGGATCTGCATGGAAGTGGAAAAAAGAAAGAAACCGCGTCGGATGGCTCAGCCGACCAAAATGTTTTTGACATCATGCAAGGTGTGAGCATCAATATTTTTCTTAAAACAGGTAAAAAGAAAAGCGATGAAATCGGAAAAGTTTTTCACGCTGAAATCTTTGGGAAACGAGAAGACAAATATGATTTTCTCCGAAATAAACCCTTTTTGAAAGTTAACTGGGTTGATATTGATTCAAATTCGCCCTATTTCTTTTTCGTGCCCAAAAAATTTGACCTTGAAAAAAAATATGAAAATGGGTTTTCATTGGTTGAATTGTTTGAAAATTATAGTTCAGGAATTGAAACTCAAAAAGATAGTTTGGTAATCAATTTCAATGAAAAATCACTTTCCGCAGTCATTGAAGATTTTAAAAATTTAACAGAGGCGCAAATTAAAATCAAATATAAAATTGAAAAAGAAGGCCGAGATTGGAAAATTAGAACAGCCCAAAAAGACGTTTTGAATAATTCATGGAAAGTTGTTGATTTCATGTACAGACCCTTTGACATCCGAAAAACCATATATTCTGGGATCAGCAAAGGTTTCATGGCTTATCCAAGAAATGAAATTATGCGAAATCATCTTGCCAATCAAAATTACAGTTTGATTATTTGCAAACAGCAAAGTTCTTTTGATTTTCAACATGTATTCATTACCAAATTTATTTCCGAAGGCAACTCAATTTCACTCCAAACCAAAGAGCGGTCATCTGTTTTCCCACTTTATCTCTACCCCGACCAAAAATCCGAAGGCCTATTTTCCGAAAAAACCCGCCGCCCGAACCTCTCCCCATCCATTTTGGAAAAACTGTCCGCGCACCTCGGCCTGCGTTTTTCACCCGAAAAAACAAGCGAACCGGGCGTTTTTTGCCCGCTCGACGTGCTGGATTACGTTTATGCCGTTTTGCACACGCCGAGTTATCGAGCGCAATACAAGGAGTTTTTGAAAATAGATTTCCCGCGCGTGCCGTGGCCGAGGGATGCGGCGCAGTTTTTCGCGCTGGGAAAATTGGGCGGGGAACTGCGCGGGCTTCATTTGTTGGAATCTGAAAAACTGGACGATTTTATCACGAGTTACCCGGCGGCTGGGGACAATTTGGTTTCGAAACCGAAGTTCGACGCGGGCAAGGTTTTTATCAACGAAACCCAATATTTCGAGGGCGTTCCGGCGGCGGTCTGGCAATTTTACATCGGCGGCTACCAGCCTGCGCAAAAATGGTTGAAAGACCGGAGCGGCCGGGTTTTGGGGTACGACGACATTTTGCACTACCAAAAAATGGTGGTCGCGCTGTCGGAAACGGGTCGGGTGATGGAGGAATTGGATGGTCTTTTCGGGTAAGTTACTGGGTTTTTCAAATTTGGTAAAGCACGAAATTGATTTCTTTTACCCTTTGAAAAACTTGGTCCGCCGAAAGAAGTGGGAGGTTGAGTTGCAAGGCGGATGCGGCGACGATGGCATCTGGAATTTTCAGGTTGTAAGTTTTCCGCAATTCGATGGCAAATTCTTTGATTTCAGCGGTCAATTCCAAGATTTGGCAATCTTTCAGAAATTCTTTGATTCGTTGGGTTTCCATTACAGTGATGCCCGGGTAGGCAAGCAATTCCATTTCAGAAATTACGGAAACAAAAACCTCTTTTTGATCCAAAACCTTAGCCAAAACTTGGTCGCCGCCCAGCAAATACAAGGCGATATTGGTGTCGAGCAAAAATTTATTGCCACTCATCCCGAAGTTGTTTTTGGAAAACAAGGGGGTTGATGGTCAATTTCAAAATGCCGCAGTGCTTGGCGGATTTGAAAGTTTTGCCTGCTGGCAGTTTTTCCAAAACGAGCATGATTTCTTCGACACTCATTTTTTGAGAAATAATCACTGACATAATTATTAAATTTTTTGTCCACAAATGTAGGCTGGAATCTAAAATGTCCCTGATTTTTTTGTCGCCGTTGGGTGTCCAACGACCACTTTTGGAAGAACAAAGAAAATCAAAGCAAAATTGGATCTGCACTTTTTATCAAAAACTCACCGCGCCATCCAAAATTCATTGTACCCATTCACGATCGATTGGTACAACAATTTGCCCTGCACGGCATACCCTTTTTTCGAATAATGAATCGAATCGTGCGACATCAAACCCGAGTTTTTCCAATTCGCCGCCGAATTTTCGCCGCCGCCAATTCTATATAAATCCCACAAAGCCAACGAGTTATCATCTGCATATTTTCTCAAAACCGCACTGATCATCGCCATTCTTGGGTTAAAACCTTTGCCCCGAAAATACGAATCCGCAGGCGTGGTCAACAAAAAAAGTGCGCCCGGTGCGGCCTCTTTCAAATGGCCAACCAATTTGTCAATTTGATTGTAAAAACCTTTTTCGCCCAAACTTGGGTCAGCCGCTTCGTTCGTCCCAAAAGACAAAATGATCAAATCCGGGAACAACTCGCCGACCTGCGATGCAAAATATTTCGCCCGCGAAAAATCCGAAAACCGCGCCCCGTTGATTCCAATCGTGTGGTAAAGCACGCCCGCCAGTTCATTTTCCAAAGAAATCCCCTGAATTGCCACCTCTTTTTGCCCAATTTGACTGCGGACATTTCGCAAAGTGGCCTGCTCGGTTGGTTTGTCAAAATAATAAGAAACACTGTTTTCGCCCTCGATCACTTTTTGAGCGGTCTGGTTTGCTACCTCGTCGCGGATTTCAAAATCAAAATTTTCGTCAGATTTTCTCCTAAAAATCGTGATTTTGGTAAAATATTTCGTGCTCGCGGTCGAAGTGTCGCGCAATCGAAGTCCGATAAATCCGTCCGGCGAACCATTTGAAAGCAAAAAACCGGTCAGGCCAACGGGTAAATCTGGCTTCAAATTTCGCTGGCAATTCATGCTTTGCCACCGGCAATTTGTCTCCATCAAATAATCCGTCGGGCCGTTCGTCCCGGCAATTCGATACGGAAAAATCAAGCCGCGCCCCGCGTCGCCAAAAGTATTTTGCAGTCGGTTTCGGGTTTCGCGGGTCAAAAAATCACCCAAAATATGCGAATCGCCGATGTGAACGATGTTGATTTTGCGCCCACCAAACACCCGCTGCTCGTACAATTTTTGGAAAAAAGAGGCCAAACTCGTTGCATTTTCAATCCGATTTTCAGTTTCTTGGACAAATCGGTAGCCCACCGTATCGTTTTCAGTGATTTCAATTTTTGGGTCGCGGAGCGGCGGTTGGCATTGCACCAAACCGACGGACATCAAGAAATACAAAAGGCAAAAGTTGATTTTTGAGGAAACGCTTTGTTGAAATTTACTCATGTTTGCGTGTTAAAAAGTTGAAATGCACAAAAGTACAAATCTGAAATTTGATTCTTTTTGGCTAAAATTTTAATTTCCTGAAAATCTTGCAACCAAAAAATTTCACCACCCACCTACCTTTCGATTTCTCTCCACCCCAAAAATCGTAAATCGTAAATAAAAAACAGGTCAAACGCATTAAAATCCATTCCCGAAGGGAATCTATGTTTATAGCTCAGAGCAAGGGCATTTTCCTCAAATCCCGAAGGGATTTTATGTTTTCAGGCGCGAGTTTTTAC
>JANNMS010000083.1:0-28102 GCA_031398055.1 Saprospirales bacterium
TGATTATTTGTTTGAAAGTTGGGTTAAAATTTTATGCCAAAAGTAAGCACCAAACTCCTGCCGTCCGAGTTCCAAACACCTTGGCCGGGATAACCAGTCGGGCGTTTTGTAAAATATTGATTGTCGGTCAAATTGTTTACCCCGAATTTCAACAAGTAGTTGCCGTTGATGCGATATGACATGTTCAAATCCCAAATTTCGTAGGCCGGAACGATGCCTTTTGCCCCGTTCGCGCTCGGCGTTTCGGTGTTCAAAGCGTCGGAAAAGCTTTCGGAAACGTAACTGAATTGGAGGATCGCCGCGAACTGGCGGTATCCCAACTGCAAGCCGTTGCGCGAAATCCAGGTCGGAACGGTTTCCAATTTATTGCCGGTGAGGTCTTTGTTTTCGTTTCCATCACGGATTTTCCCGTTCAAATATTTACCGTCAAAAAACGAGGTGGCCGAAAAAATGGAAACGCGGTGGGTTGTTTTTTCCAAAATTTTGTACTCGGCATACATTTCCACGCCGTTGGTTTTGGTATCGCCGATGTTCGTTCTCCAAATGTAGGATTGGCCGGCGGCATCGGTCAAAACCAAAGTGCCGACACGGTTTTTGTACAAAATTTGGAAAAAATTGAAATCGTAGGTCAAGCGGTCGGACAGGTTTCCTTTCACCCCGATTTCGAAATTGTGGCCAAACGCATCCTTCATTTCCGGGTCGGTGCGTTCCAAAACCGAGGCGGGAATGATGTCCGAAAAAACCACGGGGCGATAGGCCTGCGACCAGCCGCCGTAAATTTTGTTGCGTTCGTTGAGTTGGTACTGCGCGCTCGCGCCGAACAATGGGTAATGATGGACAATGTCCTGCGGTACTTTTTCGCTCGATAAATATGAAATGATGCCCGACATTTTGCTCGTGCCGTTTTCCAAACGGGCACCCACGGTGGCCTGCAGTTTGGGGGTGATTTTGAACAGATTTTCAACAAAAGCAGCCACGTTTTGGGTTTTCAAATGGACATCCCGGCCAAAATTGGGGTCGGTGATGCTCAGGTCAAAATCGGTTCCGGTCGTTCCTTTTACAAGTTGGCGGCGGTGCAAATCGTTGTTGACGTACCGGATTCCGGCAACCGCCGTGTTTTGCAATTGCCCGATGGCGTATTCTTTTTGCAATCGCACCTCGGTCGAATAACTGTTGAAATTGTCGATATCGACCTGCCGGGGCTTGTATTTTAAAGTCGTGGGGTCGATTTCATCTTTTGCGTCCGCAAAGCCGATTATTTGCACGCTGTTCCGGCTGCCCAAAACGGCGGAAGTTGACCAGTTCAATTTCAGGGTCGGGTTGATTTTCCAATCCAAAGTCACCGACGGCAGGTAAATATCCGGGTTGAAATAGTTGCGGGTGCGGGTGGATTGCCGAGGGTTCTGGTTGAAGAGGGCATCGGTCAGGGCACCCGGCATTTGATAAATATATTGGCTCCTGCCGAGTTCTGTTTTGACATTCAATTTTTTGGAAAAAGCATAATTCAGGCTGACGAATTGGGATTGCGCGTCCGACCGGGCATTGTCGCGGTAACCGTCCGAAACCCGCCGTTGATAATATGCATAATACGAAAATTTGCCTTTCGTGCCGCCGATGGCATTGTAGGAACTCAACAGACCGAAAGAACCAACGGTATTGATGCTTTCAAAACCGAACGGTTTGGAAGGGTCGGCTTTTTTGGTCACGTAATTTATCATCCCGCCGAACTGCGAACCGTACTGCAACGAACCCGTGCCGCGGATGATTTCAATTTTTTGAACGGACTCCATCGCGGGGCTGTAATGACTGGCCGGGTAGGCATAAATGTCCGAATTGGTCATGATCCCGTTCTGCCGGACGTTGTATTCCCAACTGCGGTGCGGGTCGAGGCCGCGCGTCGCCATGTTGATTTGGTTGCCGGAGCCGTCCATATCATAAATAAACGAACCGGGGATTTTGGCAAAAATCTGCCGGCCAGATTTTTCGGCGATGTTCGCCGGCAAATCCTGCACATTGATGACCTCGTTTTTTCGACCCGACAAAAGGTAGGTTTGGTGGACGTTTTCCAGTTGCTTGAGTTCTTCGATCGGAAAACGGTAGGCTTTTACCTCGACCTGTTTCAAGGTTTCGGTTTGGGTGGAATCGGCGGTTTGGGCATTTAAAAATATCGTTTGAACTGCGAGAAAAAGGGTGGTGGCAGTGATTTTAACTTTCATTTTTTTCTAAATTTTGATTGAAATGAAATTTGTTGGCGAGGACGCCATAGTCGTCAGGTTAAAAAGTTGAAAGGTGCGTAGCACCGAGGTATTTTTATTAAAATGTAGGTATAATCCCCCAAAGGTGCGTAGCACCGGAATATCTGGCCTCAAATATTTCGGTGCTACGCACCTCTGGCAACTAATTTCTTAGTTTTCTACAAATCTCTCGGTGCTACGCACCTTTCAAGATGACGATGGCAAGGACTCCAACAAAGGCATTAAAAACGATGAACTATGAACGATAAACTATGAACTTTTTGGCTTGTTCCAAGATGTTCATAGTTTATCGTTCATCGTTCAGAAACCGGTGCTTGATAAATGGCTTTTTGCACCGTGTCGGCAGCGAAAATGGATTCGAAAATCAAGGTTCCTTGCTCGTCCCATTTTTTGTAAACGCCGTTGAGTTTGTCGTTTTGAAAATTGGCCTCGGCTTTCAACTGCCCGTTTTCATGCCAGAGGATGACCTTTCCTTCGCGTTTTCCATCTTTGATGGTTTGTTGTTCTTTGATTTTTCCGGACGGATAGTAAAAAATACCTGCGCCTTGTTGAATATCATTTTTGAAAAACATCTCGCCAGTTTTGTAGCCGTCGTGTGAATAACTAACCATCGTGCTGTCTTTTTTGCCGTTTTTCAGCCAATAATGGCGTTGGATTTTGCCATCGGTGTAAAAGTCTTTTTTTTCCTCCAACTGATTTTGCGCGGTTGGGTTGGTGTTTTGGCAAGCCGAAAAAATCAAAAGCCAAGTGCTGATCGAAAAGAAAATCAGTTTGTGTTTCATCTAAATTTCATCTAAGTTTTTAAAAAAATAGACTGTTCTCGTTGCCAAGAACAGTCCATCTTAAAATTTTATCAAAAAAGAAAAACGATTATTTTTTCCAAGGCAATGCGTTGACTTTACGGCCAACTTTCAAGCCCAAGTTCACGCCTTGCTCGCAGTCCATCCGGAAGTGAACGCCCAGCGGCACACGTGACCAAGCATTTTCTTCTGCCATTTCATAAAAAGAATTGAAAGCACGTGGCGTTCCGACAAACTCGGTGCGGCCTTCGTGGCAGCGGTCGGTCAAAGCATAATTGTAACCAAAAACGCTCGAAAGTGCTTCGGCACCACCTGCGCCCATCGTTGAGTGGCCGGAAGGATAGGCCGGGAAAGGCGGCGTGAACCCTTTGTCGCCGGTGCCAGGATTGTTGAGCGGTGGTTCCCAGTTTGGGTCGATGATGCGTTTGATGTAGGATTCTGGGCGTTCCACATTGTAAACATATTTGGAATACCAGCAAGCCACGGCGCAATCGTTCAAAGCCATTCCGACTTTTGCGTTGCAAAAAATGGCGGTTTCGAGGTTGGAACCTTCAATTTTATAAACCTGGTTGGCAATCGCCATCCAACGTGGGCCGGGGCTGAAAGTGAGGTTCAACAGGTCATCGCTCCAAAATTCGCCAATCCATTTTCCAACGTAGGATTGAGTCGGTGTGTTCTGAGCATAAACTTCCAAAGCCTGAGCGTACAATTGCGAATTGGTCGAACTGCTGTATTCCAACGGTGCTGGGCACAATTTATCCGCCTCTGTGATAGCAAAAGTCCTCGCTTTTCCCCAGTGCGGGAACATGGGTTGCGGTGGGCCTGGCACGGTGGGTTTCCAGTCGCCGTCTTTTGCATAATGGTCTTTCCAGTCATAATCTTTAAATGGATCGGGGTAAGCATCGTGGCCGTAGGCATCCGTTTTTGACCATTCCCAAACGGCACTTGCGACTGCTTCGCCGAACTGTTTGGAAGTTTGCCAGCGGGCGTCACCGATTTCATTTTTGTATTCTGCATCCAAAACGGCCGCCAAATTGGCAATCGGCGCGCGTTTGTTGTCGGGAACCAAGGCAAAAAAGCGGGTCATTTCATAACCATAAATGCCATTGATGACCGAAGGCCAGTGGTAATCCACATTTGGGTCGGCGGTCGGTATGGACAAACCCGGATAAAGATGGGCGATAGACTTGTAATCAGGCATGGCCGAAATGCAAGCCTCGTAGCAAGACAAACCCAGCAAACCCAAAGCACGGGGCGCAGGGCCGGGGCGGTAACCTGAGGCGAAACGCTCGACTTGCAAGAACACATCGTTCCAACGGAAAACAACATCATTGGAATAGGTTTTTACTAAGGCGTTTTCGTCCGTCGTTGGCGTGCTCGTTTTTGAGCAAGAGACCACAAACAGTCCAGCAAAAAGGACGAGTGCGGCACTGAGAATCTGTAATTTTTTCAACATGATAACTTTTCGATTTTATTAAATGAAAGATTCGGGAAGTTGCGGCAAAGGTCAAACCTTCCGTTATTTATTCAATCCCCCAGAATTTAGAAAGTTATAAGAATTTCCTTAGCCCAATTTGTCAGTTGCCTAATTTCCGACAAGTTTTTGGAGAAATTTTTGCAAACCTTTGTCCGCAAATCAAATCAAAAATGAAAGTCCTACTTATCGAAGACGAGCCAAAAACGGCTCAATCCATCAAATCTTGGCTCGAAGAAGCCCAAGTTGAGGTGGATTTGGCTTTCGATGGGTTCACCGGAAAAAGACTTTTATTTCAAAATAATTATGATGTGGTCATTTCCGACATCATTTTGCCCCACCTCTCCGGCATCGAACTTTGCAAACAAATCCGTGAAACTGGCAATCAAATTCCCGTCATTTTGCTCTCCGCACTCAGCCAACCGGAAGACAAAGTGATTGGTTTGGATGCCGGCGCGGACGATTATGTCTCGAAACCGATTGATTTTAATGAACTCCTCGCCCGGTTGAAGGCACTTGTCCGCCGCTCAACGTTGCAACCAACGCCACAAAAAAAACTAAAATTCTCGGATCTCGAACTCAATCTCGACACTTTTGAAGTTTTTCGAGGCGAAACCAAAATCACTTTGACCCCCCGCGAATTTTCTCTCCTCGAATTTTTTATCAAAAATCAAGGCCGCGTGCTTTCAAAACCTGAAATCTTGGAACATGTTTGGAACCTTGATGTCGAAATCAACACGAACGTAGTCGAGGTTTATGTTAATTATTTGAGGAATAAAGTAGATAAAAATTTCACCCCGAAACTGATTCACACCCATTTTGGGGTGGGTTATATTTTGAAATAGGTGATTGGGTGATTGGGGGAATTGGGTAATTATCCCAATTTCCCAATTTTCCAATTTCCAATTTCCAATTTCCCAATTTCCCAATTTCATGCAAATCCGTACCCGTCTCACCCTGCAATTTTTCCTGATTGCCGCCACCATTTTCCTGCTGGCGTTGGTGCTGATTTATGCCCAATTCAAAATTTCCAACGAAAACGAATACATGCGGCAACTCGAAAGCAAGGCTCGGATGACGGCGGACATGGTTTTGAGGCACGAAGAAGATTTGAAAATTTTGCCCGAAAACCGCTCCGAAAATACCTTCAACTTACCTGCTTTTGAAAACACAACGATTTTTAATGAAAAATTCGAGCGCGTTTTTTCGCTCAATCCAAATGACAACGCGACCCTGAAATTTTCAAAAAAAGACCTCGAAAAAGGCAACGAGTTCAAATATTCTGGCGACGGCAACCAAATTTTTGGCTTCTCCACAAAATCAATTTCCGGCAAAAAATACTACGTCGTTTCGGAAGGAAAATACGACGACGCCAACCTCAAAAAACTGCTCAACATCTTGATTATCAGTTTTTTATTGGTCAATTTGGTGGTCGTCTCCGGCGGTTGGTTTTTTGCTGGCGAGGCCATCCGACCTGTCGCAAAAATCGTGGACGAGGTGGACAAAATCAACACCACCGACCTCAGCCGACGACTAAAAAGCGACAACCAGCACGACGAACTTTCGCACCTCGTCGACACTTTCAACCGACTGCTCGACCGCATCGAACAGGCATTTCAGATGCAGCGAAGTTTTATTTCCAACGTTTCGCACGAACTCAAAAACCCGCTCGCTGCGATGGACGCGCAACTCCAATTTGTCCGGCAAAAAGACCGCCCGGCAGTGGAATACCGCTCCGTTTTGGACTCGCTGCACGACGACGTCCGGGCCATCACCGAGACCGCCGAGAAACTTTTGCAACTCGCAAAAGTCAATTCCGAACCGGCGAACATCCATTTTTCAAAAATCAGATTGGACGAAGTGATGTTGCAGGCACGCGACTCGCTTTTGAAAATGCACCCCAATTATTCTGTCGTTTTTGATTTTGTCAAAATGCCGACCGAGGAAGAAAACCTCCAGTTTTTGGGCAACGAACTGCTGCTCCGCTCGGCTTTGATGAACCTTTTTGACAACGGCTGCAAGTTTTCGCCCGACAAAAAAGTGGCCGTCCGCATCCTTTTTCAGGACAATGGAAACCACCAAGTCGAAATTCAGGACAAGGGCCCCGGCATCCCGGCGGACGAAATCGGGCGGATTTTTGAGCCGTTTTTCCGCAGCCCGCAGCATGCGCACGTCAAAGGTTCGGGCATCGGTTTGTCGCTGGTCGAGAGCATTTTCAAGTTGCACAAAGTGCAGATGGAAGTGAATTCTGGGGAAAAACAGGGGACGACATTTCGGTTGATTTTTTAATTTTGGCTTACTTTTGTAAAAAAATCATGGTTGAAATGGAAGAAACAGCATTGCTTTCATTTGAAGAAATCAAAATGCTTTATCCAAATGAGTGGGTTTTGATAGCCGAACCTGAATTTGTCAATACCGAAATTCAGGGCGGAATCGTATTGCTGCACGGCAAAGACCGCCGAGAAATTGCCTACTCCGGGAGGGATTTGGTAAAAAATTACGAATCCTACACCCTTCGATTCACCGGAGATTTTCCAAAAAATCGAAGAATATGGCTTTAAAAATCCCATTCAAAAGAGCCAACGAGGGAAGTTTGATTGTTGTGGAAGGAAAATTGGACGGTGGAAAATTGCTACTCGCTTTCGATACCGGCGCAACGCACACGATTTTAGATTTGACAGCGGTTTTGTTGGCCGGGTATTCTTTCAAACAAATCAAACGAACCGCTCAATTTGTAGCGGCAAGTGGCATTGTTGAAGCACAAATTTTTGTGATTGAAAATTTTTCGGCAATGGGCATCGAACGGCGAAATTTTGAAGTTTCGGTCTATGATTTCATGTCCCACAAATTCGTTTTGGACATTGATGGAGTCATTGGTTTGGATTTTTTTGACGACGAAAAAGTTTGCATTGATTTTGAAAAACAAGAATTGACTGTTCATTTATGAAGTTTCTATCTGCCTTTTTTTTCGCCCTAAACCTTTCTCTTTCAACCACTTGCCTCTCCCAACCCCCAAAACCAACCCCCGCCCAACTCACTTGGCACGCCACTGAATTTTACCTTTTTTTTCATTTTGGGCCCAACACTTTCACCAATTTGGAGTGGGGGCACGGCACGGAAACCGAGGATGTTTTCCTGCCAACCGCGCTCGATTGCGAGCAGTGGTGCCGCGTCGCAAAAGCCGCCGGGGCGCGTGGCGTGGTCATCACGGCAAAGCATCACGATGGTTTTTGCCTTTGGCCGTCGAAATTTTCGAGCCACACCGTGCGCGAAAGTCGTTGGAAAAACGGGCAGGGCGACGTGCTCCGCGAACTCGCCGAGGCTTGCAAAAAATATGATTTGAAACTCGGTTTTTACCTCTCGCCTTGGGACCGAAACCACCCAAAATATGGCACGCCGGAATACAATGAAACCTACGCCGAGACCCTCACCGAACTGCTTTCAAACTACGGCGAACTCTTCGAAATCTGGTGGGACGGCGCAAACGGCGAGGGCGCGAACGGCAAAAAACAGGTCTACGATTTTCCAAAATTTGAAAAAATAGCCACCCGTTTGCAACCTAACGCAGTGATTTTCAGCGACATAGGCCCCGGTTGCCGATGGGTGGGCAACGAACGTGGCATCATCGAAACCGGGACAAATTGGTGCACTTTGGACACTGCCGGTTTTGGCCGGGGCGCGACCGGGCCGCCCGCCGAAGTTCTAAATCGAGGCGATGAAAATGGCAAAACTTGGATCCCCGCCGAATGCGATGTGAGCATCCGCCCCGGTTGGTTTTATCATGCCGAAGAGGATGAAAAAGTGAAAACGCCGCAGCAACTTTTTGAAATTTACCTAAAATCGGTGGGGCAGGGCGCGAACCTGATTTTGAATGTGCCGCCCGACCGGCGTGGTTTGATTCATGAAAATGACTCGGCTTCGCTGGCCGATTTTGGAAAAATGGTGCGCCGCTCGTTTTCCAAAAACCTCGCGGCGGGGCGAAAAGTGAAGTTTTTGGACGGCAGTTTTCAGTTGGATTTGGGCAAAAAAAGGACGTTCAATTGCCTGATTTTGCGGGAAAATATTGCCGACGGGCAGCGGGTGAAAAATTTCAAAGTTGAAATTTTGGAAGGAAAAACGTGGCGAGAGGTGGCTCGGTCGGGGACAATCGGGGCGCGGAAGATTTTAGTTTTTCCAAAAACCAATGCAAGGAAAATCCGGGTGACGGTTTTGGAAAAGAAAATGGAGGTGGAAAGTTTGGTGGTGGAGGTGTTTGATTTTTGAAAAAATCAAGCGACGTGTTCCAAAGAATTCATCAGGTTTTTTGAAACCTGAATTTTAAACTTCGTAATGACCATGACAGCCAGAAATTTCTATTTGGTTTTCGTGGATGCGGTAAACCAAGCGGTGTTCCTGAGTGATGCGCCGCGACCACCAACCGCGATGGTTTCCTTTCAACAATTCCGGCTCGCCCAAACCCGTGAACGGGTGTTGTAGGATGTCCAAAACCAAATCCCAAAGTTTGGCAGCATATTTTGGGTTTTCGCGTCGCAGTTGGGCAATGTCGCGCAGTGCTTTTGGAGTAAAAATGAGTGGGTACAGTGGTTAATTGAAAAGCATTTGTTTTAACTCGTCCATGCTGACTCGGATGCCTTCGCCGCGTTCCAATTGTGCCATAGATTCGAGCAGTTCGGGGCGGTAAACAACCTCTTTTTTCGGCGCGGCAGCCATTTTTTTATTTTGAAGTATCCGCCGCACGTCAGTCAGTAGTTTCGTCAACTGCTCGGCGGGCATCTGCCGGATAGTTTCCAGCACGTTTTCGTACCTGATTTCGATTGTATTTTCCATGTAGCAAAGTTAGGAATTTCTTAGTTGTCTCCGTAAATTTCAGAACGACTAAAAGTTTGCCCGTTTTCAGGAAAATGAAAATCAGCAAACACCAATTTTTTTGTTCTTTTTGATTTTTGCACAACCATTTTCAGCGGTGGCTGACTGGTTTTTTGAACCAAAAATTGGACGAAATGCAGCACCTCTATTTTGAGGGCATCCGGCAGGCGGTTTAAATTTGATAAAACGAGTTGCTCCATCTTCTTTAATTTTGAGACAAAATTAAGGTAGTTTCTTCAAAAAAAATTCAAAATGCGCTGCATCATCGTTGACGACGAACCCCTTGCCCGCGAAGGCATGGCTTTAAAAATCGGAAAATTGGGTTTCCTGACTTTGGTCGGCCAATTTCACAATGGCTTGGATGCCAACCAATTTTTGGCCGAAAACGCGGTGGACTTGGTTTTTTTGGACATTCAAATGCCCGACATCACTGGCCTCGATTTGCTGCGGACGCTGAAAAATCCGCCGATGGTCATTTTTACGACCGCTTTTCCAAATTACGCGCTCGAAAGTTTCGAACTCGACGCGGTGGATTATTTGGTCAAACCGATTGAATTTCAACGGTTTGTGAAAGCGGTGAACAAAGCACGCGAGTTTTTTGACCTGCGAAAAAACCAAAACCACGAGGTGAGCGAAGTGCAGCGGGAGTTCATGTATTTGCGTGCCGACCGCCAATTTGTCAAGGTTTTTTTCAAAGACATCCGATACATGGAAGGCATGAAAAATTACGTCATGTTTTACACAACCCGCGAAAAAATCATGACGGCCATCAGTTTGAGCCAGATTTTGGAGCAAATCCCAGCCACGATTTTTGCCAGGATCAACAAATCTTTTGTGGTCAATGCCGATTTCGTGCGGCGCGTTTTGCCCGACACGATTTTGCTGGACGACGGGACGGAACTGCCTTTTGGCAAAAATTATCAGGAAGATTTTATCAAAAATTTTGTGAAAGAGGTTTTGTTGGAAAGGAAATGATGGACGAAACATGCAAAAATTTAAACCAAAAGTTCGCCGACAGTTTGGACATTTGTGGCCTGATTTTTTGGAAAATTTTTCTTCAAAATCAATTTCAAACTGTTCAAAGTTCATCGTTCATATTTCATAGTTAAAAAAATGAGATTTTCAATTGCACTGGCTATCCTGTTCATTTTCAATATTTTATCTGCCCAAACTGCCGATTCGACGGTCGTCAAAAAACGAAAACGCAGCGACCGAAGCGTGCCCGAGGCTCGACCTTTTGGTGAAACAATTCTTGCCGCCGACCTCAAAATTTTGCTGGATTCGTTGGCCGGCCCCGCCTTTTCTGGACGCGAAACCGGCACCGATGGCCAACGCCTCGCCGGAGAATATATCGCTTCTGAATTCAAAGCCGCTGGGCTGACACCGGGTGGCGAAAAGAATAAATTTTTCCAAAACATCGCGCTTCAAAATCAGTCGTGGGAAGATTTGGCTTTTTTAATTGAAGACAAAGAATTTCAAAACCGCACCGATTTTTATGTTTTTGCAGATGATTGTCCGGCGGTCGAGAAATTGGATTTGACCGATTTTGTGTTTGTCGGCTTTGGCATCGAGGACAAAAATTACACGGATTATGGCAAAACCGATGTGCGCGGAAAAGCAGTGGTTTTTTACACCGGCGAGCCGATGGACAAAGACGCGCGTTCGTTTGTTACTGAAAATGGGCAGAGTTCGGCTTGGGGTTTGGATTGGAAACGAAAAGTGAAATTGGCGCAAGAAAAAGGCGCGACGGCGGTTTTTTTGGTTGACAAAAAATTGAAAGAAACCGTGCAAAAAAACCGTCGATTGACCTCCGGGCGGAGCGGTTGGCAACCCGTCAATCCAGACGAAAAAGTGGCAGCGTTGGCATTTTCCATCCCACATATTTTTATTTCGGAAGAGGTTTTTAAAGTTTTGGCCGGAAAAAAAGTGGAAAAAATGGACGAAGAACTGGCCGATATTTTTTCAAAAAAAGGTTTTAAACCCGTCAAATTCAAGGCAAAAACGCAGTTGCGGATGGCAAAAACGGCGGGCGGTTTGCTGCGCGGCACGAACATCATCGGCTGGATTGAGGGCAGCGATTCGACCAGAAATAAAGATTACGTTTTGGTCACGGCACACTACGACCACCTCGGAAATCACGATGGCCAGACCTATTTTGGCGCGGACGACAATGCTTCGGGCACGTCGGGCGTCATCGAAATTGCGCGGGCATTTGCGGAAGCGAAGAAAAAAGGCATTTCGCCGCGTCGAAGTGTGGTTTTTATGCTGGTTTCTGGCGAAGAAAAAGGGCTGCTGGGCTCAAAATTTTACACAGAATTCCCCATTTTTCCATTGAATAAAACGGTGGCCAACATCAATATTGACATGATTGGCCGCGTGGACAAGCCGCACGCCGACGACCCAAACTACATTTACGTCATCGGCGACAATCGGACGAGCCAAGATTTGCACGATATTTTGGTGGAAATGAACGAGATGTACACCAAAATCAAACTCGATTACACATTCAATGACCCGAACGACCCGAACCGCTACTTTTCCCGTTCCGACCACTACAATTTTGTAAAAAAAGGCGTCCCGGCCACCTTCTTTTTCAACGGCACGCACGACGATTACCACCGACCGACCGACACGAAAGAAAAAATCAATTTTTCGGCGATGGAAATCCGTGCCCGTTTGGCGTTTTTTGTGGTTTGGGAAATTGCAAATCGGAGCCGGAAAGTTTCGATGGATTTTGACCCAAGCAAATTATAGTTATTGGGAAATTGGTTATTGGGAAATTAGGCAATGAT
This sequence comes from Saprospirales bacterium, assembly GCA_031398055.1. Taxonomy (GTDB): domain Bacteria; phylum Bacteroidota; class Bacteroidia; order Chitinophagales; family Saprospiraceae; genus M3007. Next base: position 12,188 of record JANNMS010000083.1, read on the forward strand.
TTAGGTTTCCAAAATAAATAATTTGAAAATTCCCCAGTAACCAATTCCCTAATTTTTCCAGTTACTAATTTCCCAATTTCCCAATAACCAATAACTAAACAAAGTGGAGATTTCAAAATACAACTATTTCTATCATTTCGGCAGGTACTTATTGATGATGAAATCGGCGTTCAGCCGACCGGAAAAACTCAGTATGTATTGGAAAGAAACGATGCGGCAGATGAACGACATCGGCGTCGGTTCGCTGATTATCGTTTGCCTGATCTCGATTTTTATCGGGGCGGTGGCTGCTGTGCAATTTGCTTACCAACTCGACGGGCAACTCGTTCCACGATATTATATCGGCTACATCGTGCGGGATTTGGCTTTGATTGAGTTGTCGCCGACCATCACTTGCCTCGTTTTGGCGGGAAAAGTAGGCTCAAATATGACCGCCGAAATCGGTGGGATGCGCCAAAAAGAACACATCGACGCGATGGAAGTGATGGGAGTGAACACTTCGGCCTATCTGATTATGCCAAAAATGATTGCCGCACTCGTCGTGATTCCGTTGTTGGTGACGTATTCGGCTTTCGTTGCGATTTTGGGCGGCTATTTGGCCACCGTGCCGATGGACATCATTACTTACGACGAATATTATCAGGGATTAATGTCATTTTTCAATGAATTCAACGTGACGATGATGTTTATCAAGTCTTTTGTTTTTGCTTTTATTTTGACGACGGTTTCTTGTTATCAAGGTTATTTTGTGGGCGGTGGGAGTATCGAATTGGGTCAGGCCAGCACGCGGGCGGTGGTTTATTCTGATATTTTGATTTTGTTGGCCGACTATTTATTGGCTACTTTGTTGACTGGATGAAAATAAAAAACGCACAAAAACCAAGTCCAACCACTGTGTCATTCCGTAGGAATCTGCCCAAAAATGGAACGCAAACCCTGAATTATTGACTATTCAATTTATCAATGTACTGCAGGATTGTATTGTCTTTTGGATTGATTTTCTGTGCATTTTTAAATGCTGTTAAAGCCTCTTCTCTTCTGTTTAATTTAAAATAAATAACACCGAGATAAATAAAATTATCCGCAGATTGAACGCCTGCTGCGATAGACTTTTTCAGCACATTTTCTGCCTTGTCCAATTCATTGCGTTCTGTATAAATCCGTGCAATTTTTGGCGGCAATTGTGTGTTTTTCGGCTCCTTTGCTATCACTTCCAATAAATCTGGCAATGCGCGTTCCTTATCTCCGATAGCATAAAATGCCAGTCCGCGCGTCTCTTTAACTGTGTAAAAATTGGGATAAAAACTAAGTGCTTTATTACAGTATTCTATCGCTTTTTTAGCCTTATCAATGTTCAATGGTTTTTTATCGTCAATAACATCGTTATCCGATTTTATCAGTTCCAAAGCATAGTGATAATTCAATCTTGCACTGTTCGGCGATTTCAATAAATCCGCCGAGCAGAGTGTCGAACTTGTTTTCCAATCCGGGTTTCTCGAAACAGTTTTGATGCTGTAAAAAATTAAAATCCCAGCCAAAACGAGGTTTGCGGCGGTCGGCGACAGCCACTTTTTTTCCTGAAATTTTAAAATCAGCCAAGCCGTAAAAATCGAAAAACCAAAAATCGGCACAAACAAAAGCCGCTCGCCATACGACGTTCCGATGTGAAAAAACAGGTTGGTCGAAAGTGAAAAAGTGGTCAGAAAAAACAAAACTGCAAACGCCACCACATGCTTTTTTCGTGCCTGCAAAATCCCAAAAATTGCCATTCCCAAAAACGCCGTCGCACCCGCAACTGCCTGAAAATCAGTAAATTCGGTTGGTTTGACCTGCGCCGCGCCGAGGTCGGAAACCAAATTTATCGGCAAAAAAACAGTGGCCAAATATTTTCCAAAAAACAAAAAAGCCGTCGCCAATTTCCCCAGAAAATCGGGCGCACCGAGCACCACATTGTCCAACGCAGAAATTTCATCGGTTGAAATTTGCTGTGCCAGAACCCAATTTCTGACCATCAAAAACAACCCGGCGGGTAGCAAAAACAAGAAGCACGTTTTCAAAATTTCCGGCAGTTTTTTGTCGGAAAAAAACCATGCCGCGAGCGGAAAAACGCCCAAAAAAACGATGGCACTTTCTTTCGATAACAATGCAAGAGCGTATAAAAACATGGCAGAAAACATTTGTTGCAAATTATTTCCTTGCAAATAAATAAACATCGCACGCAGCGCGGCCACCGCAAAAATCATCGCCAAAATTTCGTCCAAACTTTTGATGTTCGCCACCACTTCGGTGTGCGCCGGGTGCGCCACAAACAAAAAAACTGCCGCCGCCGCCAGCCAATTTTGCTTTTCCGAAAACATCCGCCGCGCCGTTAGCCAAAGCAACCAAGCCAAAAAAGCGTACAAAAGCACGTTCAAAAAATGGTAAAACCCCGGCGAGTCCGGCGCGACTTGCCATTCCAAAGCCAAAACGGCCAGAGAAATCGGGCGATAAAGCATCCCAGATTTGGTTTCGGAATAGCCAAACCGGTATTCTGTCGTGAAAATTTTCTGAAAATCTGCCGACTGCACGAACGTGTTTTTTGAAATCGCGGTCACGTCGTCGAGACAATATTTATGGCCGAAAGTGTTGAAATACAACAAGATAGCGAGCGCGGCAGCCAAAAAACCGGCCATCGGATGACTAAAAATTTTGGTTGAAAACGGGTCGGCAACCGCAGTTTTTTGGCTGGTTTCGGTCGTCGGTTGGGGCAGTTTTTTTTCTGGACGTTTGGCCATGAATTTCTGAAAATTGAAAAGGCAAAATTTTCGGTAAATGTCATTGTTTTCGCTGTTTGATTTTCTTGTTCGACCCGCTTCTTTTTTTCAAACTTTGCAAAATGTTGACCGCTCAAAAAAATATCTCCGTCCAAAAATGGGTCTTGGCCGTGTCCATTTTGTTGTTTTCGATAAAAATGGTGGCCTATTTTCTGACAAATTCAGTCGCTATTTTCACTGATGCTTTGGAAAGCGTGGTGAACGTCATCACCGGGTTCACGGGTTTGTACAGTTTGCAGATCGCTGCACGTCCTCGCGACCGCAACCATCCGTACGGACACGGCAAAATCGAATTGATTTCGGCCACTTTTGAGGGTAGTTTGATTGTCGTGGCAGGCCTGATTATCATTTATGAATCCATCATCAATCTGCTGCACCCGCACGAAATCAAGTCGCTGGATTGGGGCATGATTTTGCTCGCAATCACCGCTTTGGCCAACTATCTCGTTGGTTTTCAATGTATTAAGATTGGCGAACGCCACCGTTCGATGGCATTGACGGCCTCCGGAAAACATTTGCAATCGGATACTTGGACAACTTTGGGCATCATCTGCGGCCTGATTTTGGTCAGATTTACCAGCATAAAATGGCTGGACAGCGCGACGGCACTGCTTTTTGCCGGAGTCATTATTTTGGAAGGTGGGAAAATCATCCGCCAAACTTTGGCGGGCATCATGGACGAAACGGACGACATTCTTTTGCGCGAAGTTATCGCCCTGCTCGATGCCCAAAAACGCGATAATTGGGTGGATTTGCACAATTTGCGCATCCTAAAATACGGTTCGCTGCTGCACCTCGACTGCCATTTGACCGTGCCTTGGTATTTCACTGTCCAAAAAGCGCACGACGAAATGGAAGCCGTTGCCGCGTTGATTCATGAAAAATACCCGGAAATGCCCGAATTTTTTGTCCACATCGATGCCTGCGAGCCGCCGGAGTCGTGCCGGATTTGTCCGCTGAAAAATTGCACGGTGCGGCAGGCGGATTTTGAAAAACGGGTGGTTTGGACTTTGGAAAATGTTACGGAGAATCGGAAACATGGTGTTTGAGAACTTTTTGAACACGGATTTTCAGGATTGGACACGGATTTTTTTTCCTGAAAATCCGTGTCCAATCCTGAAAATCCGTGTTCCATTTCAAATCCATTATTTTCCAAAAACCACCACCCCATCATTATTCCTCGCCACCCAAAAAACTGTCTTCCCGCCCGCCAATTTCACCGGAACGATGTCCCGAACCTCGCCCGCGACCCGAAAACCGGTGGCGGCAGAGCGTTTTGGGGTAAAATTCCCCCGCCCATCATTTTCCAAAACCAACCCATAATCGGCATCAAAACTGCCCATTTCTGGTTTGTTCCATGAAAAGTTGCCACCGGAAATGGCGTCGAGGTCGCCGTCGCCATCCAAATCTGCGGGGCAGATGCCGTAAATTGGTGAAAACTGCGCTTCGTTCGACAACGGTTTCAACTCAAATTTTCCGCCACCGAGGTTCATCAAGACCGACGATTCCAGCCAACCGGCCTGCATTTCCTGCATCTTTTCACGTTTTTCGGGTGGGAAAATTTCTTCAATTGTCTTGTTTGCGTAATCTCGATAATGCAACATTTTTTTCTTCAAAAAAGGCAAATTCGAGACCGCGTCGCCCCGCAAATTGTACGGTAAAAGACGGTCGCCCACGTACCTCGCCACGAACTGTTCCGACTTACCATTTTCATCGAAGTCATTGAAAAACAAGGACATAGGTTTGTCGGGCGATGCTTTCAGGCGCGTATTTTTTCCACAATTTCCGAGCAAAAAATCCATTTTTCCATCGCCGTTGAAATCTCCGGGGACGATGCGTTTCCACAAACCGGCGGATTTTTCGAGGCCAGCGGCAACCGTCGCATCGGTCAATTTTCCATGATTATTTATAAAAATTTTCACCGGCATCCACTCGCCCACGACCACCAAATCGGGGTCGCCGTCGCCATCCAAATCCGACCAAACGGCATCGGTGACCATGCCTAAATTTTGCAAAACCGGCTCGCGGCTCGGCGTGAAAAAACCCCGGCCATCGTTCAACATCAAAAAACCGCCGACCGCCGCGCCCACATTTTCAGGCACCAAACGCATCCCCACAAAAACGTCCGTGTCGCCATCGCCGTCCACATCGGCCGGTGCGACGCAGCCCGACGCGAACGGTTTTTGCTGCGGCAAAGCATCGTTTTTCTTTGAAAAATGGCCTTTTCCGTCGTTCAAATACAGCCGGTCGGCGAGTTCCGGTTGGCCGGGCGAAAACTCGTTGCCGCCCGACGCGACGTACAAATCCGGGTCGCCATCGCCGTCGGCATCAAAAAAAGCGACGTCCACATCTTCTGATTTTTTATCATTTTGAAATGCTGGTTGCGGCAAATCCATGAATTTCCCACCCGTTTTTTGAATCAAAATTTGCCCGCCTTGCCCCGCCGCGCCACACAAAAAAACATCTTCCAAACCATCCGAATTTAAATCCGCGACCGCGAGTCGTGGCCCTTCTTTTGAATATTGAAAATAAAGCATCCGGTCGCGGTCCCAGTCCGTAAAATTATTTTCCTGATGTTTGTAAGGTATTGAAAACGTGGAAGTTAAATCGGTGAGCAGCGGTTTTCCAGCAGGTTTCAGCCACGGTTTTGGTTGGGCTGGCAGCAGCGCGTCATTTTCAGAAATAGAGATGGTTTGGTTGGTTTTGACATTGGTCAAAACGATGGATTTTCCAGATAAAAACTCCACCAAAACGGTGTCTATTTTTGAAATTTCGCCCAACCCAAAATTGGGTCGTGGGTCAACCGCAGACTCAAAACCGCGCATCGGCATCTTTTCTTGGTAAAAAGTTTTGCCCTGATTTCGGAGGAAAATTTTCGCACCGATGCCGCCCGAATTTCCAGCCGCGCCTGCGATTTCAAATTTTAAATAGTTGTTTTTCAACAGTTTATCTGCCTCGTTTCGGTAAACGAAGGCTTCCATGTTGACGTTGTTGACCACCAAATCGAGGTCGCCGTCGTTGTCCAAATCGGCGTAGGCCGAACCATTCGAAAATGATTTTTGGGAAAGTCCCCAGTCGTCGGCGCGGTTTTTAAAATTGAGATTTCCCTGATTTTGAAAAGCATAATTTGCCAGCGGCTCGCTCGGAATCGAGTCAATCAGGCGTTTAAAATCCACACCTTTATTGGTAATAATTTCCCGTTGGACGGTCGGGTCGCCGATAAATTGCAGGTAATCTTGGTTCGTCAAATCTTGCGCGATGCCGTTCGCCACGAAAATATCTTTCCAGCCGTCGTTGTCCATGTCGAACATCAACGCGCCCCAACTCCAATCGGTCGCTTCGACCCCGGCGAGGCAGGCGATGTCGGAAAAAGTGCCGTCGGAATTGTTGAGGTGGAGCATATTTCGGGTAAATTGGTCAAAATACCCAACCCGTTTTGTGTACTGAAAACGGTCCCAACTATCGAAAGACGTGGCCGTTTTCAGCCGAAAATCGTGGTCGGGCAGCATGTCCGTCACGAAAATTTCGGGGTAGCAATCGTTGTTGATATCGGCCATGTCCGCGCCCATGCTCGCGGCGGAAATGTGGCGGAACGACTTTTCGAGTTGCTCGTCGAACGTGCCGTCTCCATTATTTATGTAAAAATAATCCTTTTCAAAAAAGTCGTTCGACACGTAAATGTCTTGCCAACCATCCAAGTTCACGTCGCCGACGGTCACGCCGAGGCCAAAAGCGATTTCAGAACCCATTATCCCAGCCTCGACGCTGACATCTTTGAACTCCGGTTTTCCGGTTTGCGCCAGTTGGTTTTGATACAATTTGTGGCCGCCGAGCGAGTCGCGGACTTGGCGCAAATTTTTATCTAAATTAAAACTCGAAATTGGCCGGAACGAATTGTTGAGCATGTACATATCCAAATCGCCGTCCTTGTCGTAGTCAAAAAACGCGGCGTGCGTGCTCAAACCGCGGTCGGCGAGGCCGTATTCGCGTGCTTTTTCGGTAAAAGTGGCTACACCCCCAACCCCTGAAGGGGAGTTTTGCGCGCCATTGTTGATAAAAAGTTCGTTTTCGCGGTTGAAAGTTTCCTTCGTTTCGTCGCTGCGCGGGTTGCCGGAATTGCAAACGTAAATATCCAGCCAGCCGTCGCCGTTGACATCGGCCATCGCCACACCGGTTGACCACGAACCTCGGCCACCGACTCCGGCGGCATCGGTCACGTCCTCGAATTTCATCTCGCCTGAGGCGAGACCCCGGTTCAAATAGAGTTTGTTTTGCCCCATGTTCGAGGTAAAAAACACATCCACGAGGCCGTCTTTGTTCACATCGCCGATGGCCACGCCGCCGCCGTTGTAAAAATTCCGGTATTTGTAAATGTTGAAATCCTTGTCGTAAACCAGGTCATTTCGGAAAGTTATGCCGGTTTCGCTGCCGGGGAGGAGCGTGAAAAGTGGCGCGGTTGAGTAATATTTTGGTGTTTCTTTGGAATTGCAGGCGAGCAGGGCGAGGCAAAAAACGGACGGAAGGAATATTTTGTACATCTTGTTTTTGTCAAAAATGACTTTGTGTTTTTCAAAAAAAGGGTTCGTGATGAATATCGACCCTCAAAGTTATCTCAAAATGTTTTTAAAAGCCGTTCCCAATTTGAGAACTTTTGGTATTTTTGTGGCTCAAATATCAAAACATGGAGCGAATTATTGCCAAACAAACCTTACGATAGTTCTGGGAAAAGCACCCATATTGCGAACAATATTTAATAAACATGGTACGATATTGCTTGGGCAGCCAACTGGAAAAACCCAAATGATGTGAAATCGACGTTCGCCTCGGCAAGCATTTTGGGCGACAACCGGGTGGTTTTCAATATTCGTGGAAACAACTACCGGCTCATCGTAAAATTCAATTTCGAAAGGCAGTGTATGTTTATCAGATTTGTTGGGACGCACGGCGAATACGACAAAATCAATGCGCTAACTATCTAAATTCCTATAAAATGAATATCAAATTGATAAAAAACGAGCAAGATTACGATTTGGCACTTGCCCGTTTGAATGAAATTTTTGACTCGTCCATCGGTTCGCCGGATGGCGACGAGGCCGAAATTTTGGTCCTGTTGATTGAAAATTATGAAAAAATTTACCACCCAATCGCAGCACCGGATCCAATCGAAGCGATAAAAATCAGGATGGAAGAATTGAATTTCAGACAATCTGATTTAGTCGGAATTATCGGCGGAAAAAGCCGGGTGTCGGAAGTCCTGAACAAAAAAAGAAAACTGACGGTCGAAATGATCCGCCAGTTGTCTTTCAAACTCAATTTGCCGGTCTCCCTTTTGGTCGAGGATTACAAAATCGCGGTTTGATTTTCAACCGCAACTATTTACCACCTGATTTTTTTTCCACAAAGACACATCTGAAAACATAAGTTGTTGATTTTTAAAAACTTATGTTTCCATTGTGCCTTTGTGTTTAAAATATTAAACGTCAATCCGCCCACCTTTTATTTTCAAAATCCGCCCTGTTTTCCGCGCCAAATCCGCGTCGTGGGTCACCAAAACGAGCGTAGTTCCCACCGTTTTGTTCAATTCAAAAATCAAATCCACGATGCCCGCCGCGTTTTCGGCATCCAAATTCCCGGTCGGTTCGTCGGCAAAAAGGATTTTCGGACGGTTTGAAAATGCGCGCGCGATGCAAACCCGTTGCTGTTCGCCGCCGGAAAGTTGGGCTGGGTAGTGGTCGAGGCGCGGCGTCAAACCCACTTTTTCGAGCCACTGCCGGGCGACGGTTTCGGCAGTCGGGTCGCCGCGGAGTTCGAGTGGAACCATCACATTTTCGAGCGCCGTCAAAGTCGGGATCAGTTGGAAATTTTGAAAAACAAAGCCCACAAATTGGTTGCGCACCTCGGCACGTTGGTCTTCGTTGAGTTCGTCGAGGCGAACGCCGTTCAGCGTCACGCTGCCCGAACTTGACCGATCCAACCCGGCGCACAAACCCAGCAAAGTGGTTTTGCCGCTGCCCGACGGCCCGACGATGGCAAAAGTCTCGCCCGGCGCTAGGTGAAAACTGACGTGATCCAAAACCGTCAAATCCGAGCCGTTGGCCGAGCGGTAGGTTTTGGTGAGATTTTCTACTTTAAGCATTTTTTTATGGTTGACGGCGGACGGCAGGCGGCGGACGGGTTGCGACAGACGGCAGGCGTGGCCAGTTTTTATTTTTCTAAAATGGCTGGCGAAGGTATTTGTTCACCGCATTTTCAAATTTTGGGCAGGACAAAACGCGGGAATTTTTCGACGCAAATTTTTTTAGAATGGTGCAAGAAAGAACGATAACGAAATTCGTGCACCAAACCACCCGAAGAATTTTATGTGATGGTGGAGTAATTTTCATTTATTTTTGTGTCAAATTTTATTAAAAATGACTGTTGCAGAAGTAAAAAATGACCTGATTTTTCAGATTCTTCAAATCAACGACCAGAAGATGCTGGAGCATTTGTCCCAATATTTTCACAACCTGCTGGCGGGCAAAGATTGGTGGGAAGACCTTTCCGAGCCACAAAAAGAAATGGTTTTTCGTGGCTCGGAACAAATTGACCGAGGGGAGGTCGTGCCTGACGAAGCAGTCCGAAGCAAGGCACGCCAATTGCTCAGCAAAACCCGACAAACGGCATGAAATTCAAAATCGCATGGTCTGAACTTGCTGAACAAACCTATCTCGGTACGCTCGAATATTATCTGGCTTTTTCCCAAAACTTCGCGGAAAATTTAGAGGTGAAAGTTAAAGCCCTCACCGACCGCCTCGCCGATTTCAAACACCTGTGTCCACCCGCGCCCCGCCTGCCGAGATACCGAAAATGTGTGTTGACACCTGACATTTCGTTGATTTATGAAATTCGTGGGGTGACGATTTACATTGCTGCATTTATTGATAATCGAGCTGAAAATCTTTATTGAACAGGCTTGATTCAGCATTGACACCTTGTCAAAAACATTGATTTTTGGGCTGTTCGTCGTCTTGTGAGCGCAAACGAAACCAAGTTTTTTAGTTTTGCCACCCAAAATTTAATGTTTTATGCAAAAAAATATTTCCATCATTTTTCTTTTTTGGCTGTCCGTCGGCCTGCTTTCGGCGCAGCCAACCGGTCAAATTTCGATGTCGGATGCCATTTTGAAAGGCCGCACGACGCTCGCCCCGGCCAATTTGCGCAGCCTCGCGTGGATTCCCGGCACGGATAATTTTACCCACGTCGTCGGCATTAAATTGGTGCGGGTGGCCGCATCAAATTTGGCGACCGACACCTTGGATTTTTTACCAAAAATCAATGAAGGTTTGGCCATTTTGGGCAGTCCGGTTTTGAAAACCTTGCCCCAATTGACTTGGCTCGACGCCGACAAAATGTGGTTCCACACCGAAAAAGAGGTGTTCGTTTTTTCCATTTCCAAAGGTTTGGAAAAGAAAAACTGGTACCCTGCCGAGGCCGAAAACCTTGATTATCAAGACGATACATGGAACGCAGCGTACACCGTCGGCAAAGAATTGCGGGTCAGCATCGGTGGAAAAGAAATGAAAGTGGCGAGCAGCGAGGCCGATGGTTCGGGAGCGTCGTCGAACGATGGGATTGTTTACGGAAAATCGGTGCACCGCGAGGAATATGGCATTTTCAAAGGCACTTTTTGGAGTGAAAGTGGGCAAAAACTGGCGTTTTACCGGATGGACGAGCGGCAGGTGACGCAGTACCCAATTTTGGTTTTGGATTCGATGCCCGCGCAGTCAAAAATGATTCGCTATCCATTTGCCGGGTCGAAAAGCCATTTTGTAACGATTGGTGTTTTTGATGTTAAAAATGGGAAAACAGTTTATTTAAAAACAGAACCAGTTGAAAAAGATGAAACAGCAGAACACTATTTGACCAACGTGGCATGGTCGCCCGACGATAAATACATTTTGGTGGCCATCATCAACCGCACGACGAATCATCTTTGGATGAAAATGTTCGATGCCGAAACGGGCGCGTTTGTCCGCACGATTTTTGAGGAAACCAACGAAAAATATGTCGACCCGCAGCAGCCCGCGCATTTTGTGCCCGGCACGAACGACCAGTTTTTGTGGGAAAGCGACCGCGACGGCTTCAACCATTTATACCTATATAATACGTCTGGGAAATTGTTGGGGCAGGCGAGCCGGGGCAATTTTGCGGTGACCAATTTTTATAAATTTTCAGCCGACGGCAAATCGTGTTTTTTTCAAACTGCCGACGAATCGGGTTTGAACCGCTACCTCTGGAAATCGGATTTGAAAACCGGGAAAATGACAAAACTCACCGAAGAAATCGGGATGCACGGCGGCATTTTTAATCTCGCCTCAGGCGAGAGCAGCCAATTTTTGGATGTTTTTTCAAATTTGACCACACCGCGCAAAATTTTCGTGGCTTCTTTGAAAAAACCTGAAAAACGGCAACTCGTTTTTGAGGCAAAAAACCCGTTGGAAGGGCTGCAAATTGGTCAAACGAGTTTGGTAAAAATGACTTCGGCGGGCGGGCAACCTTTGAACGGACGGTTGATTTTGCCACCAAATTATGATGCCAACAAAAAATACCCGACCATTATTTATGTCTACAACGGCCCGCACGTCCAGATGGTGGCGAACAATTGGCTGGCTGGCGGCGAACTTTGGATGCACCGGATGGCACAACTTGGTTTCGCGGTTTTTTCGGTAGACGGCCGCGGCTCGGCCAACCGCGGGCGTGATTTTGAAAATGTAATTCATCGGCAGTGCGGCACTTTGGAAGTCGAAGACCAATTGACGGCGGCGCAATATTTGAAATCGCAACCGTTTGTGGACGGCTCGCGGATGGGCGTTTTTGGGTGGAGTTACGGTGGTTTTATGGCGACTTCTTTGATGACGAGGCCGGAAGCGAAGGGCGTTTTTCGGTGCGGCGTGGCCGGCGGCCCGGTGATTGACTGGCGGATGTACGAAATTATGTACACCGAACGGTACATGGACACGCCGCAGGAAAACCCGGAAGGCTACGAAAAAGCAAGCCTTTTCAATTATATCGACAACCTCGACGGGCGGCTTTTGATGATCCACGGCTCGTCGGACGACGTGGTTTTGTGGCAAAACTCGCTGAAATACATCGAAAAATGTGTGCAAAAAGGCAAACAAATTGACTATTTCGTGTACCCCGAGCATTTGCACAACGTGATGGGCAAGGATCGGGTGCATCTTTTTGAGAAGTTGGAAAGGTTTTTTAAAGATAATTTGCAGGTGCAAACGCCTTAAAATGGTTATTGGAAAATTGGTTATCGGGGAATTGGTTATTGAAGATGCATAAAAAAAGCGGTTCGACAGGTCTCCCTGCCGAACCGCTTTAATTTTTATGGCAAACCAATTATCAATAACCGATAACCAGAAAACCATCCTGTGACCACGACTGGACTCGAACCAGCACATCCGAAAGGACACTACCCCCTCAAAGTAGCACGTCTACCAATTCCGCCACGTGGCCCTAAAAACGGCGGCAAAGATAGCCGCCCGTTCTAAAAAATGGAATGGGTGGACTTATTTTTACAAAATTTCAAAAATAAACTGGGTTGGGTCGGAGCGGCCAAATATGGCGAAATATGGTTTTTCTCTTTTGTTCGATAAAGAATTTGAAAAATATTTACTGCCAACAGCACCCTTTTTGTGTTACGAATCCATTTGGCTGGTTTTGGGAAAAATCAACCCATTAGTTGAAAATCAATTTATTAAACATGGATTTTCAGGGTTTTTCAAAATTGGTTTTAGATAAATTATTTGAATAAAAATTTCAACAAGAAAGTGTTTGACGTCACACATATTTCGATTCGGTTTTTCAAACAACACAAAAACATTAGATAAACTTTTACTTTTGTAATTCAAAACAGATACCAGACAAATACTATGACTTCCCGGGATAGGCGAATTCCCGCATGCTAATACTTTCGGGAGACAATAGCAAAAAACAAAAATAGCATAGCGATCACCCTTTATTTCTTTCCTTGGAATTGCCTATCCCTTTTTTTGAAAACGTTCCCCCACGATTTTTATAGAACGTTCACTTCTGACTTTTGTAAAAAGGAACGCTGCTCCCTCGCAGTCGTTCCTTTTTCTTTTTGTGGACACCAATTTTTGAGCATCCTCGACAAATCCCATTTTTCACTCGCATCGAAAATTGGACAGGCAAACTATCTTGCCACCTAAAATTTATTAAAATGAAAAAAATCTACCTGCTTTTTCCATTCCTCGCCCTTGTTTCGGGCGGATTTTTCCTCAATCGCTCCCAAAACCAATCAACCCGTCAACCAATGCCCGGCGGCGGATTGGAAGAAGGCCGCGCCGACCGCCGCGCCTGGGAAAAATCGATGCTCGCTGACCCCGCCACCGGCGAAATCCCGGCGGGTATCCATTTTCAGGAACAACAATTTGCTCTCGCCTTAGGCGAGACCGCAAAAATCAGTGCCGAGCGAAGTGGCGTAGATTGGTCGCCCCGCGGCCCGTACAATGTTGGCGGTCGCACGCGAACCATCGTGGTTGACCAAACCAACCCAAATCGCATTTTGGCGGGCGGTGTTTCCGGCGGTGTTTGGTTGAGCGAGGACGCCGGTTTGTCGTGGTCGCGGCGCACGCCTTTGAACGCGCATCCCGGTTGCACGAGCATCGCGCAGGACACGCGACCCGGTTTTACCAACATTTGGTATTACATTTCTGGGGAATTGGTCGGCACTTCGGCGAGCGGCGGCGGTGCATTTTATCTCGGCGACGGCATGTTCAAAAGCACTGACGGCGGCTCAACTTGGGCTGCGATTGCTGCCACTTCCGGCGGTAATCCGCAGAGTTTCACCACTTTATGGCAATCTGGCTATCGCGTCGCGGTGCACCCGGTTTCTGGGGATGTTTATGTTTCGACGTATTCCTGCATTTTTCGAAGTGCGAATGGCGGCACCTCGTTTACCGAAGTTTTGGGCGGCATAAGTGTCTCGCCGTTTTCGTATTTCACGGATTTGGCCATCACTTCGACGGGCGTTTTGTACGCCACTTTCAGCAGCGAGGGCAACAAAAAAGGACTTTGGCGCAGCACAAACGGCACGACTTGGACAAAAATCACGCCCGCCAATTTCCCCGCAACTTACGATCGCATCGTCATCGGCATCAACCCGAACGACGAAAACGAGGTCTATTTTTTGGGAGATACGCCGGGCGCGGGTTTCAGCACGGTTTACATTGAAAGTGAATATTTTACGACCTTTCTAAAATACAAATACCTCTCCGGCGACGGCTCCGGCGCGGGCGGCGAGTGGACGGATTTGAGCCAAAATTTGCCAAACACGGGCACCGAATTTGACAAATTCGCACACCAAGGCGGCTACGATTTGACGGTAAAAATCCAGCCGGGAACGGGAAACGTTTTCATCGGCGGTACCAATTTGTGGCGTTCGACCGACGGATTTACGACGCCAGACAACACCACAAAAATCGGTGGATATGCCATCGGAACGACTTTGCCGTATTTCAAACTTTACCCAAATCACCATCCCGACCAGCACGATTTGGCATTTCACCCAACCGACCCGAACGTGATGTTTTCGGCTTCCGACGGCGGTTTGCATGTGACCACGAACTGCCTCGCGCCCTCGGTCGAGTGGCTTTCTTTGAATCGCGGCTACCAAACTTCGCAGTTTTACACCATTTTGATGGAGCAAAAAACGGCGGGCGACAACACTTTGATTGGAGGTTTGCAGGACAACGGTAATTTTTTCACCAACAACGCCGACGCCTCAAAACCCTGGGTGCAAACTGTGAACGGCGACGGCGCGTTCGGCTTCATTCCGGAAGGAAAACCGTTCTACATTTTGTCCATCCAACAAGGTCGTTTGGTGAAATGTAAAATTGACCAATCGGGCGAAGTCACTGATTATCAACGGTTTGACCCGATCGGACGGACAAAAAGCGACTACCTTTTCATCAATCCGCTGGCTGCCGACCCGACCAACCAGAACGTTTTGTATTTGCCGGCAGGCAATCAATTTTACCGTCAAAATGACCTCGCAGCCATCCCTTTCAAAAATGAATGGGACTCCATTTCGACTGGTTGGACAAAATTTCAGGATACTTTGACAGCTGGCCAAGGTGATTTTTCGGCCATCGGTGTTTCAAAAAAGAACCCGTCGAGCACCGTTTATCTCGGCACCTCGCGCAACCGGATTTTTAAAATTGAAAATGCAAATTCTGCCACGCCGAGTTGGAAATCCATCAATTCGCCGCTGGCAGATTCCATTCCAAACACCGCAGTGCGGCCATACGTTTCGTGCATCGCGGTTGACCCGGACAATGGCGAGGACTTGACGGTTGTTTTTTCAAATTACGGAATTTACAGTTTGTGGCGCAGTCAGGATGGCGGGCAGACTTGGATAAAAGTCGCCGGAAATCTCGAAAGCAGCGTCGCAGGAACGGGTTCGGGACCGTCGCTGCGGTGGCTCGATATTTTGCCTGCGCCGGATGGCTCGCGGCGATATTTCTGTGGGACGTCGGTGGGTTTGTATTCTGCGCCGTTTTTGAAATTGCACGCGAGCGGCCAACCGGGCACAATTTGGATTCCGGAAGGTGCGGCTGCGATCGGCAGCGTGCCCGTTTTTCATGTCCAATCCCGTCCGTCGGATGGTTTGGTGGTGGTGGCGACGCACGGGCACGGGATGTTTTCGGGCATTTTTAATCAACCGATTGCGAGTCACGAACCGTTTGCGAATGCGCCGGAAGTTCGGGTTTCGCCCAATCCGGCTGCCAATTTTACGGAGTTTTTTGTCCCGGAAAAAAATGAAGGCACGTTGCGGCTTCGGATTTTGGATGCGTCGGGCAGATTTTTGAAATCTGAAAAATGGGAGGGCGACCGCCAAAAAATTGACCTCGCCGGGCTGCCGGGCGGCATTTTAATTTATGAATTGGAGGGGAAAGGATGGCGGAAATCAGGGCGGATTTTTAAAAATTGAATGGGTTTCTGGGGGGATTGGAACGCGGATGACACGGATTGGAACGGATTTTCGCGGATTTTTTTTTGATTTCTATTTTAAAAAATCCGCGAAAATCCGTTC
>JANNMS010000110.1:0-20682 GCA_031398055.1 Saprospirales bacterium
GGGAGTGTTCAAATAACTGTGTCAAATTTTTAGAACAACAACAACAACAACATTTTTTTTAAAATTTTAAAAATTTTTAAATGTGGTTTAGATATGGTTGGATACGTTCTTTGAAATGAATTCTGAGTTTTGAAAAAATGATGTTCCAAGCAAAGACGGGCTTGTTCCAAGTTTGGATGATTCGGTCAACCGTAAGGAAAAGCAGTTTTTTCAAGGCATCTTCGGAAGTGAAAGCGCCCTTCGTTTTGGTTGCTTTTCGGAGTTGTCGATTGAGTCCTTCCACGATGTTTGTGGTGTAAATCATCCGCCGGATTTCGGGGCAGTACTGAAACATGGGGCTGAGCCGTGGCCAGTCGCGCCGCCAGTTTTCGAGCGACTGCGGGTATTTTTTGCCCCATTTGGCCTCTGCCTGTTCCAAGTAAACCAGTCCTTCTTCCTCCGAAACAGCGTGGTAGATTTTCTTCAAATCTGCCGCGAAGGGCTTGTAGTCCTTGTAGGGGATGAACTTCAAGGAATTGCGGACTTGGTGGACGATGCACAACTGCACTTCGCAAAGCGGAAAGACGCTTTCGATGGCTTGGGCAAAACCAGCGAGGTTGTCGGTACAGGCAATCAAAATGTCCTTGACACCCCGGTTTTGCAGGTTTGTCAGCACTTGAAGCCAAAATTTCGCGCTTTCAAAATCGCCCACATAAAACCCCAGAACATCTTTATGTCCTTCTAAGTCAATGCCTATGATGAAATAAACCGCCTTGTCCACCACCCGCCCCTTTTCGCGGACTTTGTAACGGATGGCATCGAGCCAAGCCATGGCGTACACCGGTTCCAAGGGGCGGTTGCGCCATATTTCCAAGTCGGCGTGGATGCTCTCGGTAATCAAATTGAGTTGTGCGTCGGACATTTCCACCCCGTACAATTCTTGCAAATGGCTGCGGATGTCCCCGTAACTCATCCCCAAACCGTACAAATTGAGCACCTTTTTTTCCAACCCAAAGCCCAATTGACGGTCGCGTTTGCCAACCAGTGCGGGTTCAAAGGTGCCGCGCCGGTCGCGCGAGGGTTCAATTTCTATCACCCCATATTCGCTCCGAAGGGATTTTCGCGCTTTGCCGTTGCGCCGGTTTTCTGGTGAACCGCCCAAGCGTTCTTGATGCAGGTGATAATTCATTTCTCCCTCTAATCCTGCTTCGATAATCCGTTTAATCAGCGGCGCCATCAGTTCCGGAAGGCTTTTGCCGCTCATCAACTCTTTCACCAGACTTTCTTCAACCCCGGGTTGAAAAATCGATACTTTCTCTTTTTTCATAACTGTGCTTTTGAGTCGTCAAGGTCGTAACTCCAAAAATTCTTGACACAGTTATTTGAACACCCTCTCTCGTTTATTGTACCATCATCAACTGCGACCTTTACCCTTTGGTAGTATTCAATCCAGTTGTCGTTTTTTCCATCAAAATTAAAATCAATGGCAAGAAGGCGGTCAAGCCATTGTTCACTTAAATTACCTTCCCGATATCGCTTTCGCATAGTTTGACACCAAACACCAAGTTGTATTTCTGACTCAGGAACCTTTTTATTTAATTTTGCTTGTGGCCATCTATCAGGTATTGTTTTTCTAAATTCAATAACATTTTCATAGCGTTCTAACCATTTCTGCTCAATAATTCCTCCTTCAAATCGTATTTCAGAAAACTTCAGAGATTTTTCCTCATTTAGTAAATTTTTAAATAACTGTTGTTTTTGAAATTTATACCAGCGATATAATTCATCATCCGACGCTGGAGTTGGCTCAATATCACTATCTTTCGCAAATACCTTTAACTTTTGATACATACTTTCCCATCTTATTTCATTTAGTCCACCCTCGAAATTAATAGTTTTAAATTTTTTCGCCCTATCTTCTCGCATAATCTCATTCACATACTGATATTTTTGAGAAGTAAACCATTTTGAAAGTTCGGGGTCAGTATCTTTGACTGGCTCATATTTATTCTGACTTGCGTAAAATTCAAGCCATTCAAACATTACATTCCATTTGTGTTCTTGGGCATCCCAAATGAAGTTAATCCTCTCTAACTTTTTCTTTTGATTTCTATTAATTGTGTTAGTAGCAAACCTAGTTCTTTGATTGGCTACCCAATAATAAAGTTCAGGTTTATCTTCTTTTTGAGGGTACTTCCCCGAATTTGCTTCCAAGTATTCTTTTAAATTCAAAAAATACACATCCCAATTGTTAGAGTTTTTCTCAATAATCTGTTCAAAAAGCGAAGTTTGGAGACGTTCTGGATATAATCATCCCGTTGTGCCAGCGGCGCGCCGCCACCGTGTGCCACTCATAATCATACATATTGTGCCAAATAACACCGGTCTGATGTCTATTCCACATGTTTGGGATTTAAACAAAAATCCAAGGCATGTCCAAACAACGAATAGCAATGACCGACATGAAGCACCTGTTGCGGCTCAAAGCGCAAGGCCGGAGCAACCGGGAAATAGCTCGGATGCTGGGGCTACACCGCAACACCGTCAACACCTACATCCAATTATTTAATGACAGCGGCCAGAGCACGGAAGCCCTGCTGGCGCTGTCGGAAGCGGATTTGCTGCGCTTGGTGGAACCGCCTGCGGCATCCATGCCGGAACGGCAGGCCACCTTGCTGGCACTGCTGCCAAAAATCGAGGCCGAACTGCGAAAAACGGGCGGCACCCTGCTCAACGTTTGGGAGCATTTATACCGGCCTCAGGGCGGGACTTACAGCTACGCCCATTTTAGGCGTTTGGTGCGGCAGGAAATGAAGAAAAAATCGGTCGGCCTGCGTTGGGAGCACGCGCTTGGGGACAAGGTTTTTGTGGATTTCAGCGGCAAAAAGCTGCCGGTGACCGACCCCCAGACCGGCCAAGTGTCGTGGAAAGAGGTGTTCGTGGCGGTCTTGGGCGCAAGCCAGTACACCTACGCGGAGGCCATGGACGACCAGAGCTTGGAAAACTTTCTGCTCGGCGCCCAAAACGCCCTGCACTATTTTGGCGGGGTGCCCCGCGCCATCGTGCCGGACAATTTGAAGAGCGCGGTGACCAGAGCCGACCGGTACGAACCGGAGGTGAACCGCAATTTCGAGGCGATGGGTCAGCACTATGGCACGGTCATTTTGCCCACCCGCGCCGCCCGCCCCCGGGACAAGGCCTTGGTGGAAGGAGCCGTCAAACTGGTCTACCAGCGCATTTTTTACCCGTTGGGCGACGTGGTTTTTTACAACCTGCCCGACCTGAACGCCGCACTCTGGCACCAGCTTGATGCATACAACCGACGCCCCATGCAGCTCAGCGGGCAGAGCCGCGCCGAACTGTTCGAGGCGGAAAAACACGTGCTAAGCCCTTTGCCCCCAGCACGTTATGAACGCCGCGACTTCCGCCGGGCAGAGGCCAACAAGGATGCCCATGTGTGGTTCGGCCCCGACAAACATTACTACAGCGTGCCTTACCGCTATGCCGGGAAATGTGTTTTTGTCCTCGCCACGCAGCGCGTTCTGGAGGTGTACTTGGCGGCCACGCACGAGCGCATCGCGGTGCACCAGCGTTCGGTGCGGGCCGGCGCGTTCACCACCTTGGCCGAGCACCTGCCGCCCAGCGCCCTGTTTGTCCAACAATGGGGACTTGGGCAGTTCGAAAAATTGGGTGCCGAGGTTGGTGCCGAAACAGTGGCCTTTTTCCGGCAGGTCTTCGCGCACAAGGCACACCCCGAACAGGCCTGCAAGGCCTGCATGGGCGTGCTGGCCCTGAAAAAAGCATTTCCCGCCGCGCGCATCGAGGCCGCCTGCCGCCGTGCGCGCCTGTTCGAAAACTTCCATTATGCCACGGTGAAGAACATCCTCGAAAAAGGCCTCGACGCACTTGACCCGCAGGGCAACGCCCCCGCCGACAACGAACTGGCACAGCCCCACGAAAACCACCCCAACATCCGTGGTGCGGGCTATTTCGCCTGACCGCCCACGGCTTTATCTGACTTTTTGAAAAAAAATTATCTAACTTTTTAAAAATGAACGGTTTATGAATAATCAAGCCACTGTCCAAAGCTTTCAGGAACTCCGCCTGCCGGGCATGAAAAACGCCTTTTGCGCCTATCTTGAAAGCTCCGCCACCTTCACCCCCGACGAACTCGCCGCACATTTGGCGCAGGCCGAGACCGAGCACCGGCAACAGCTCAGGCTCCACCGCCTGACCTTGGCAGCCCAGTTCCACTACACCGCCGCAATGCCTGAGGTGGACTTTGCCACAAAACGCGGACTCGACAAAAACCTCCTGTTCCGCCTTGCGCAGGGCAATTTTATCCGGCAGCACGAAAACCTCATCATCACCGGGCCCACCGGCGTCGGCAAATCATTCCTCGCATCCGCTATCGGCCACCAAGCCTGTTTGCTGGGCTACAAGACCCTCTATTTCAACACCCGTAAGCTCTTCCACCTGCTCAATGCAGCGCTGGCCGACAATTCCTACCTCAAAATCCTTGAAAAAATGGCCAAACAGGACCTGCTCATCCTTGACGACTTCGGGCTCCAGCCACTGGACGGCACCGCCAGACAGGCATTGTTGGAAATCATCGAAGACCGACACCAGCACAAATCCACCATCATCGCCTCCCAATTGCCCGTCCGGGACTGGCATGCAGCAATCGGCCAAAGCGCAATCGCCGATGCCGTGCTCGACCGGATTGCTCACGCCGCGCACAGGATTGAACTTTCCGGTGAATCATTGAGAAAAAATAACCCCAACCACAACAACTCAATCTAATTTTGTAACCGATGTCAGACCGGTGTTATTTGGCACAATATGTATGATTATGAGTGGCATACGGTGGTGGCGCGCCGCTGGCACAACGGGATGATTATATCCAACGTTCTTCAAAACCTAATAATTGAATAGCCGTTTTTTGACCAAAAGAAACGATATCCAAAACAGATGACTTTCGCTCGCTTTTACCCAATGCCAAAAGATTGATTTCATCTTGTAGCCTTTCGTCTTGGTCGCAAAGAGATTGGATAACTTGAATCAAATTTTTAAAGGCACTTGAATTAATAGAGTTATCCAAATCACCCTTGTCGGAATGATATACTGGAATAACCACATAACCCATTTTCTTACCCTCCTTTTTCCGTAGTGCTCGTCCAACGGCCTGAACAATATCTACCTTAGAATTTTTTGGGTCACAGAAATAAACAAGGTCAATCGCAGGTACATCTACTCCCTCAGTCAGACAACGGGCATTGGACACAATTGACCTTTGAGCATTTTTGAATTCTGTCAGAATCAAACTTCGTGTATTTGTCGACTGCTCACCACTCACCGAGAAAGATTTAGTTTGAGGAAAAAGGCCTCTGTGTCTTGATGCGAATGTTTCTGCTAATCTTACACGAGAATGGAAGGTTAAAGCATGGGTGGCTTCATACTCAGACATGACAAAATCAAGGGCATAGTTATTCGCAAGTTCATCCGAAGACAAGTTTTTATCGTGATAGCGTCTTTCTTTAAAATACTTTTCAAGTTGCGTATCGTTGACTCCAACAGCAATAATTTTGTAATCCACCAAAATGTCTTGCTCAATTGCCTCTTTAAACGACATTCGATAGAATTCTTCTCCAAATATTGAAGCATTACCCATGTCATAGGCATATTGAAGGTCATCACCTAATTTTTTCTTTATTGATTCTTTCACAATACGCGGCGTGGCGGTCATGTATAATCTTCTCTTCGCTGGAACTAAGGAGTCATCATGTACTAAACTAAACGTATTTATTCCAATACCCGCTGTTTTGTGCGCTTCATCACAAAAAATAATATCAAATTGAAAATTAGTATTTTTTATTGATTCGGCTATGACTTTCAAAGATTGATAGGTGGAGAAAATCACTTTTTCGTCTTTAATATCTAAAAATGTACGGATTACCGACGGCTTAGTCGTAACCGTTCCACCGATTTCATAGGTATGAACAATCAAATTATCACCCGCGTCCGAATCAATATCACCCTCAGAACATACACAGATATATTGGTATTCACTTTGACGATGCTTTGCCCATTCGTTTTTAATTTGCCGCAGCAAAGCCAATGATGGCACTAAAACAAGCGTAGTTGAACATACAATTTTCTCTTTTATCCACAAGGCAGTTAACGTCTTTCCTGCACCGCAAGGCAGAATCAATTGTCCGCGATTTTCGATTTGGAAAAAATCAACACAATCGTTTACCGCCTTTATCTGATGCGGACGTGGCAAAATAGGTGTTTTAAGGTTAAAAGGCTTATTGTTGGCATGATTTGCAATGTTGCTAAATGCTTCGGAATCAATTTCAAGAAGGTGACTTACATTGTAAAAAATGAAATTGTCATGCCGAGTTTTACTCACTTTGTCTAGGTCGGATGCGTTTGTAAAAACAATAAAGCCGTTAGCCTTTGGACAATACGCAAAAAGGTTGGCAATTTTATCTGCTGTCCAATTTAGTTTTGAATTTTCATCATTTCTAAATTTGCATTGGACTGCAAAAAAACGATTTTGAAAATCCTGCATAATTAAATCAACGCCATGCTCCACACTTGTCAGGTTCAATTCATCTTTTACACTTTGCGGCACTTCATCATAAAGCCATACATGTTGATAGTTGCCTTTTTCTTGCGGCATCACTTCAAAGTAAAGTTTTGTGAAAACTTCAAAAAGTTTACCAGCATTAATATTGGTCGAATTTGGGCGATTGAAATTTGAAATCTTGGCTTTAAGAGCCGGCCAACTTTTTTTATCTTTGATTAACTCAGCAATTAACTTTTGATACATAAATATTGGGACTAACACTTTGATGGTGTTTGATAAAAATGATTTGGGTTTTAAATATTTGAGCAAAAGTAAAAATTATCCCCACAAAAAAAGCCCCTCCGGCGAACCGAAGGGGCCAACTTTTAGTGATTATAGCCCTCTCGAAAAAAAATGCCGAACAGAGGCTGCCACCGCACAACTTCTCAGTTAAATACACATCAAAGTATGACATTCGGCAAGGTTAAATTTTACTTTGAGGTCATGGGTAAAACCATCAAGGTCAGGGAATATGCTTTCATGTCGAATTCCAAGGAGATACAATGATTTTTGAATCTCAATGGCGACTTGGTCGCCAAATTCGATTTTATGAATTTCATTACCTTCATTATTAAGAAAATCTATTTGGAATTCTTTGGTAGGGTCTGGTTGAATTGAGAATAGCCCTAATTGCCCCGATATTCTTTTAGTTACATGAGGAGGATAAAAAAGTCCATGTTTAGGGCATTCAAATGGAGATGGGAATTTTTGGGTGTCCAGATATTGACATGTGTGCATCGCATAAATAGCACCGCCATTTTCACCACATTGGTTTAATTCTCCTTTAAAATTCAATTCAGGTTTCGTTGCAAAGTAAAGTGCAACTAATGGACTACTTGTCCAATCCAACAACCGAGTAGGTAGCCCGTGATGTTGTGCAAGTGCGAGCCACTCCCAGTCATCTTTTGGTTGGGGGCTGACCTCTGCATTTGCTCTGAGTTTAAATCTTTTCAAAGTTTCAAGTTCATAATTTTTTACGACTGAAAGAAATGGTAGACTACTTATCCTACCTACCGAGGGAATGAGTTTGTGGTTTTTCCCATCACAGACTCCTCGGAAAACGTAATGACCACAACCATAATGACTAATAAACATCTGGATTATCTCAATAAAAGAATTTGCTTTAAGAATTTGCATAGTAATTAAATTTTAGATTATCGAGTCATCGATAGCAAAATCGACATAGAACTCAATAAAATTATGGTTAATTTTTACGAAAAAGCCCCTCCGCAGAAGCGAAGGGGCTAACTTTTTGCTACCCAATCTCGTCTCAGACGAGACAGGGTTTTCCCCGCAAAAAGTGCCGTGAGCACGCTACTTTGAACAGGTTACGACGCGGGAAACAGGGAAAAGAGTGAAGGGAACAGAACAAAAAAGGAACGATTTCCCACATCCGAGCATCGCAGCGGCACGGCGTTTCTTTGGTTGATTGGTGATTGGTTTACTGGTTGATTCGAGGCGCATGCCAATAAACTAATCAACCAATAAACCAATCAACTAACTCAGGCGGAACATGCCTCACAATCCGGATTGTCTATCGAGCATATTTTTCCGCTGTATTTTTCAATATCGAGTGCTTCCATTTTTTCGGCGACGGCTTCCGGTTTGGCAGCGGCTTGGTATGCTTTTCCGATGACCGCGCCTTCCAATTTGTATTTCTGCTGGTGTTTTTCCGATAACGTAAACTTGATTGGGTCGACCGCAGATTTCGAGCGCAGGTAATACATTCCCGTTTTCAAACCCTTTTGCCAAGCATAAAAATGCATCGAAGACATTTTGGCAAACGTCGGGTTTTCCACAAAAAGATTGAGCGATTGGCTTTGGCAAATGAACGCGCCCCGGTCTGCCGATTGGTCAATGATGACTTTTTGGCTGATTTCGTAGGCCGTTTTGTACAAATCGCGGATGGGTTCGGGGATGATTTCGATGCCCTGAATTGAGCCGTTCGAGGCCATGATCATTTCGCGCATTTCGTCGTCCCACATGCCGAGGCGGACGAGGTCGCGCATCAAATGTTTGTTGACCACGATGTGTTCGCCGGACAAAGTTCTGCGGGTGTACAAATTGGAAGTGTAAGGTTCGAAACATTCGTTATTTCCCAAAATCTGCGAGGTGCTGGCAGTCGGCATCGGAGCGAGGAGCAGTGAATTTCTGGCACCCGTTTTCATCACTTTTTCGCGCAGCGCGTCCCAATCCCAACGTTTCGAGGGTTTGTCGCCCCACATATCAAATTGAAATTCGCCTTTTGAAAGTGGGCTGCCGGGGAAAGATTCGTAATGCCCCAGTTTTTCGGCCAACTCCGCCGACTCGGTCATCGCCGCAAAATAAATCGTCTCGAAAATGTCCTTGTTCATCTGTTTTGCGGCGGGCGAATCGAACGGCATCCGCATCAAAATGTAGGCATCCGCCAAACCTTGCACGCCGAGACCAATCGGTCGGTGGCGCATATTTGAATTCCGCGCCTCGGGAATCGGATAATAATTTATGTCAATGACTTTGTTCAAATTCTTGGTGGCGACGCGGGTGATGTCGTACAATTTTTTGAAATTGAACGTGCCATTTTCCACAAATTTCGGCAGCGCGATGCTCGCCAAATTGCACACCGCGACCTCGTCGGGCGAGGTGTATTCCATGATTTCGGTGCACAAATTCGAGGAACGGATGGTGCCGAGATTTTTCTGGTTCGATTTTTTGTTCGCCGCGTCTTTGTACAAAATGTACGGCGTGCCGGTCTCGATTTGGCTCTCCAAAACGGCGTTCCAAAGTTCGCGGGCCTTCACCACTTTCCGGGCGCGGCCCTCGCGTTCGTATTTGTGGTACATTTCCTCGAATTGCCCGCCGTAAACATCGTACAAACCGGAGGCCTCGTTCGGGTCGAAAAGCGACCAATCGGCATCTTCTTTGACCCGTTCCATGAACAAATCGGAAATCCAGAGGGCAAAAAACAGGTCGCGGGCGCGCATTTCTTCCTTGCCGTGATTTTTTTTCAGTTCCAAAAATTCATAAATATCGGCGTGCCACGGTTCGAGGTAAATGGCAAACGCGCCTTTTCTTTTGCCGCCGCCCTGGTCAACGTACCGTGCCGTGTCGTTGAAAACGCGCAACATTGGGATGATGCCGTTCGACGTGCCGCCCGTGCCCTTGATGTAACTGCCCGTCGCGCGGATGTTGTGGATGCTCAAACCGATGCCGCCAGCCGATTGCGAAATCAGGGCGCAACGTTTCAAAGTTTCAAAAATGCCGTCGATGCTGTCGTCGGTCATGCTCAAAAGGAAGCACGACGAAAGTTGCGGCTTCGGCGAACCGGCGTTGAAAAGCGTCGGCGTGGCATGGATGAACCAGCGTTCGGACATCAAATTGTAGGTTTCGATGGCCGAATCAATGTCTTCGCCATGGATTCCGACGGCGACGCGCATGAACAAATGTTGCGGGCGTTCGACCACTTTTCCGTTCATCCGCATCAAATACGAGCGTTCCAAAGTCTTGAAACCAAAATAATCGAACTCGAAATCGCGGTCAAAAATGATGGCCGAGTCGAGGCGGTCTTTGTGTTTCATCACGATTTTGTGGGTCTCGTCACCAATCAAACCGGCTTGGTGGCCGGTTTTTGGGTCGATGTAATGAAACAGGGCATTGACGACTTTGGAAAACGTTTTTTCGGTTTCCTTGTGCAGGTTCGACACGGCAATCCGCGCGGCCATCAAAGCATAATCCGGGTGGATGGTGGCCATGGTGGCAGCGGTTTCTGCCGCGAGGTTGTCGAGTTCGACGGTCGTCACGCCGTCGTACAGGCCCTGGATCACCTTTTTGGAAATCTCGATGATGTTCACAAAATCGGTGTCGAGGCCGTAGGAGAGTTTGCGTAGCCGCGCAGTGATCTTGTCAAAAGATACATGCTCGCGCTGGCCGGAACGTTTGATTACTTGCATAATTGATTAAATAATTGAGAGAGGTTTCTGATTGTAGATTTTGATTTTACCTATTGAGATATGTATTCCTATACCCGTTTTGAGCCATTAAAATTGCTTCTTCTTGTGTCCAACGTCTTTGTGGGCGAAAAAAATCAATATTGATGTGATTAAAGTTATTAAAAACAAAAACCCCATTGATGATCTTTTCTATATACTCGACGCAATAAGATGTCTGTTTAACAACCTGTTCTTCCGAAAATTTGATAATAATCCAATTACAATCTAAAAAAAATCTATCTCTTTTTGAATCACGTTGAACATCATTATTTGAAACAAAGTGTATAGGTTTTAAGGATCGTAATTCGTAAGGTTCGTCAATTTCAATATCAATTGCAAAGTTCTTTTCTTTGTCAAAATAAATTATGTCAGGTTGATATGGATCGGAGTAACCAAAATATTTAATAATCTTATTGCGAAATATTTTTTCAGGATATTTCATTAGTAGTTGATTGAAAAAATAGTCCTCAGAAAAACCCTTCACTCCAATATTTTCATATTCAGGTCTTTGAGTAAACTTTAATGCTTCATTAATTAATTGATTTCGTTGATTTTGTTTATAGTACATATCTGCCATTTTCCATTCGTAATCAATTTGATCCGATAAATATTTTTTGAGATTCTGTTCATTTAACTTATTCTTTTCCGCATTTCTATTATTAGTACCATTCCCTAAAAGTCCTAAAAATAGACTTATAATGAAGACAGATATAGGAAAAATAAATAGTATTTTCCAAAGAACTGCATCTGGATAAAATAAATTTGAAAGAATCGCTAATAAAATAAATGATGGAATAGAAAATAAGCATCCTTTGGCCGATAAATTTGTCAAGGAATCGTCCTCTAACTCTAAATATACATAATCAGGCAATACCGGGTCGTTAATTTTAGTTGACATTGCATCTAAAATTTTAGGTGGTACTTTTAATACTGGGTAATAGACAAATACCATCTTCAAGGGAAATTATTTGGACAAATAAATACGAAAGTAATCAGATTCTTGATGAATAAAACTTGATCCAATAAAAACGAAAACACCCAAAAGTAGTGGGCTGTGCGAAAAGTAAAGATGCTTTACAGTGGCAAAATCCCAAAAGCAAAGTAGTAATAGTATAAACATTACTATAATTAGACCCCTTCGATTCGTTTCGCTTCGCCGAAATCCTAATAACTTAACACAAATAATAAAATAGAAGGAAATAGCAACTGCGATTGATAAAATTGAATAAAACATTTTGATTAAAAGAATTTAATGATTAAATTTAAACTTATTCCCCTGCTGTCCGCCAGTCTTCCCACGAAAACCAGCATTTTCAAAAAGTTTCCAGCCCCCAGTTTTGGGATTAAAAAACGTCTTTCAAAATCCCGAAATCGTGGCGGCTGGGCTTTTTTGGGGTTTTGGAGTTCAATCAATTTTCCAGTCGCTGACTGGAAAATTGAAAGTGCCACTTCGTTTCAATTTTCAGGCACTTGGTTTTTTGACCCATTTGCCTTTATCTTTGTATCGAATCTGAATCACGGCTCGTCTGTGGTAGTAGGATTCCCCCGGGACGGTCGCAAACCGCCCCTTTTTTATTTCAAATTTCGAGGATGCCCACTTCATCGACATTTTGCCATGGAAAAACAATCACCGGTTTGAGCCGGGCGTAGTAATTCTGACCCGAAAATTTTTTCACAAAACGGTTCTGTTCAAATTTTTGGTGGGCAAAATATGCCACCACGTCCACCATTTGATGAATGAAAGAATACCTCGAATCTTTCATCAACGGTTCTTCGATTACAAATTTCAAAGAGCGTTCTGCCTTGTTTCTTCGCAATTGCCTAACAATTTCGTTCAGTTTCAAGCCATCCGTGTTGTCTGGAAGGATGATGCCGCTTTCATCATCTGACTTTTGAAATGATAATTTTCCAGCATCCAGCACCGCTTCAAAACCCAACATCAAACTTTCCCAAGCCAAGCAAAAAACATCATTTTCGACTTTGGTTTTGTTGACCGCAACCGTCAAAATAGAAATATCGGGTCGTTTTGCCAGCCAATCCAAGCACTTTTTCAAGATGTCGAGCCGGTCGTTTCTTTTTATCCTTTTCAACTCGCCGGGGCGGTTGATGAAGTTGATGGTGTGGATTTCTTCGTCCGTCCGCAGTCCTTTCGTGTTTTTCAACATCCTTCTAAAATCGGTCAGGTCAGCCATGATTTTGTTCCAGTTACTTTCGTGCAAAATCAAACCTGTCAAAATGAAATAATCGGTTGGGCTGTTCACTTTTCCCGGGTCGCCGCTTTCGTCAACATACATTAAAAACATGGGCGGTTTTCTCTTTTGTTTTTGTGATTTAAATGGTTTTTTGGTCTGTTTCGATTTCTCGCCGGGCAATTTTCCGGACGGCGTCAGGAAAATTCACGTTCAAATTTTTCTGGCTCGGTTGATTTGCAACTGCACTTTGTCCAAGTCTTTCAGAAACCTTTTCAAATCTGGGTCAGTCCAATTAATCACTTCATAAATCGTATTGTGGCAATGTTCGGCAAAGGAAAAATCCACGACATTGAATCGAAAACAAATCGGGTCATTGTGGTTAATTCGGTTTCGCATCAACCTGATTTCGTTCAATTTACCACTGATATCTTTTCGCAAAAGTCCCATCGGAAGTAGTGGAAAAGCGTGAATCAAACTACCACTGAGATGTTTGTAAACACTTTTTTCAAAACAGTTTGTCCAAAATCCGAAGGGTTGGTCAGCCACAAGTTTTGAATGTGTTACGATGCCGCCCATTTTGACAAGTTTGGCTTCAACATCTTGAATTTGTTTGTTCATCAAAAAAGGCAAACGACTCCTTTTGTTAATCATCCAATCCGGGTCGCCGAAAAAACTCGTCAGTGTATCGTTGATTTTATTCCTGAAAAACACCTCAAAAACGCCCAAAACAGGATGAAATGCCATTGCCACCCTCAAATTCCATTTGTACAATTTTTCTGACCGTTCAAAATCCCCGCCACACGCATTCAGATACCGATTGAACCTCGGAACTGAAAGTATCTGTTGGATTTTCCCAAGACGTTTTGCGGACATAAAATTGGTGTTGTTCAAAAATTTGTTTCTGTCGTATTGACTTTTGAATCCCAGAATATTTATCTTTGTGGCGTGATACACGGTAAAGCCTCTGGCTCCTGGTAAGTTACGTAACCGTGTGAAGGAAACGGCCTCGCAGCGAAAGTTGTGGGGCTTTTTTATTCCTCAAAAATCCGCGTCCATCGAAAACATCTGTTCCTCCCGCGTCGCCTTCACCCCTGCTTTTTGGTAATCGCCCACCCGTTTTTCAAAAAAATTGGTCTTGCCCTGAATCGAAATCAAATCCATCCACGAAAACGGGTTCGCCGTGCCGTAAACCCGTTCGTTGCCCAGCGCGACAAGCAGGCGGTCGGCCACAAATTCAATATATTGTCCCATCATTTCGGCATTCATCCCAATCAAAGAAACCGGCAGCGCGTCCGTGACAAATTCTTTTTCAAAAACCACCGCTTCCGTAATAATGTCCTCGATTTCCTGTGGGTCGATTTTGTTTTCCATCATATGGTAAAGCAGGCAGGCAAAATCGCAGTGCATCCCCTCGTCGCGGCTAATCAATTCGTTGGAAAAACAAAGCCCCGGCATCAAACCACGTTTTTTCAACCAAAAAATCGAACAAAACGACCCCGAAAAAAAGATGCCCTCGACCGCCGCAAAAGCCACCAACCGGTGCGCAAACGTCGGTGCATTTTCAATCCAGCGCAGTGCCCAATTGCCTTTTTTGGAGACACATTCGAGGTTGTTCAGCGCGTTGAACAGGAAATCTTTCTCTTTTGTATCCTTAATATAAGTGTCAATCAGCAGCGAATACATCTCGGAATGGATGTTTTCGATGGCCACTTGAAAGCCATAAAAACACCGCGCCTCGGCGATTTGCACCTCGCGCATGAAATTCAAGACCAAATTTTCATTGACAATCCCATCCGACGCGGCAAAAAAGGCAAGGACGTGCTTGATAAAATGCTGCTCGCCGTCGTTCAATTTTTCCCAATCAATCATGTCTTGGCTCAAATCCACTTCCTCGGCAGTCCAAAAACAGGCCACCGAATTTTTGTACATCTCCCAGATTTTGGAATATTTGATGGGAAAAAGCACGAACCTGTCGGGGTTCTCGGCCAAAATCGGTTCATGTACTTTCATTGCAACTTGTGTCATTTTGTATTTAAAAGGACTAAAATGTTAGTGTAAAAAATGGTGTCGTGGTTTGGAAAACGGGGCGACAAAACCCCACGACTTGTCGGTTTCGACAAATCCTTCCCAAGTTTTGAATCCGTTGCTGTTTAGTTTAGAAAGAAAAATTGAGCGAGAAAACGCTCAGGCGGCGGTGTCGTGTTCTCTCGATGTTTTTTCAGATTTCGGATACAAAGTTAAAAATATTTCCACCCCGCAAAACCCCATTTTTTCCACAGGATGTGGATAAAAAATACAAGTCATTGATTATCAATGGTCAAAACCTATCCACACTATTACCAACACTGTGGATAAGTCGTGTGAATATTTTTTTTGCCTTTTTTCAAGTTTTCAAAAAAGGCTATTTAAAAATGTCTAACTCCTTGTTTTTCAGTGGGAAACGAGTGTTTTGCTCGGCCAAAATTTTTCCATATTTTCAAAATGTCAGTCAAAAGACAGTCTTTGAAATATTTTTGTGGCTCGAATTTTTTGCTGCTGATTTCAGTAATTTTCACTGCATCCAACCTGTCAAAATCAAGGCCAAAACCATCTTAAAAATTTTTTCAATGGAAAAAAAATTGCACCTCACTTGCTGCCCGTTCGCCGAACTTTCGGTTTTTGAACTTTACGAAATTTTGGCCTTGCGGCAGGAAGTTTTTGTCGTCGAGCAAAACTGCCCGTACCAAGATTGCGATTTTAAAGACCAGGACAGCCACCATTTGATGATCCGGGACGAAAATGAAAAATTGGTCGCATCGACCCGACTGCTGCCCGTCGGTTTGGCCTATCCCGATTGCCCTTCGATTGGCCGCGTGGTCAGTTCGCCGTCGGTTCGCGGCACTGGGATTGGTAAAATTTTGATGGAAAAATCCATCGAAATGGTGCGCCAACTATTTGGAAATCAAGCGATTAAAATCGGCGCGCAGACTTATCTTTTGAAATTTTACGAAAGTTTCGGCTTCCGCTCGACGGGCGAGGAATATTTGGAAGATGGGATTCCGCACACGAAAATGATTTTGAAATCGTGATTAAATTTTAGCGGTTTTTTGAATTTTTCTGAAAGCCGGAATGGGCTTTGTTGGCGTTCTTTCAATCCAGAAACAATTCATGATTCGGATTCATATTCAAAAAACATTTCACGAAAAGTCAAACTGCAACTTCGCCAGCGCGGCGTACGCCCCTTTTTCCATGGCCGAAAGTTCGTCGTGCGTGCCTTGCTCCACGATTTTTCCGTTTTCTAAAACATAAATGCAGTCCACCTCGCGGATGGTCGCCAAGCGGTGAGCGATGATGATGCTCGTCCGGTTTTTCATCAAATTGTGGAGGGCTTCCTGCACCACTTTTTCACTCTCGGCATCGAGCGAAGAGGTTGCTTCGTCCAAAAGCAAAATCGACGGATCGCGCAAAATGGCGCGGGCGATGGCAATCCGTTGGCGTTGGCCGCCGCTCAATTTGATGCCGCGCTCGCCGACAATCGTTTCCAAACCGTCCGGAAAACTGGAAATAAAATCCCAGGCGTTGGCTTGCTGGGCTGCGGAAATGATTTCTGGTTCGGTGGCTTCGGGTTTTCCGTACAAAATATTTTCACGGATCGAGCCGCCAAAAAGGATGACTTCCTGCGGGACGATGGCAAAATTGGAACGGTAGGATTCGAGTTCGTAGTCGTGGATATTTTTTCCGTCCATCCAAATTTGGCCGGCGGTCGGCTGGTGAAATTGCAGCAAAAGTTGCATCATCGTGCTTTTCCCCGAGCCGCTCGTGCCGACCAAAGCCACTTTCGTTCCCGGTTTTATTTTTAAAGAAACTCCCTTCAAAACCGGCACGTCGGAACGAGTGGGGTACGAAAAATGAATATTTTCAAAAAAAATATCGCCGCGAAAACGGCCGGCGGGGAGATTGATTTTTGAACGTTCCTGGATTTCGGTGTTTGTTTTTAAAATTTCGCGGACGCGTTCCGTCGCGCCGATCGCGCCGACCAATTCTGCGTAAAAATTGCCCAAACTGGCGATCGCCGCGCCGATGATGGCCGTGTAGGTTACGAATGAAATCAGTTTCCCGGCGGTGAATTTTTCAGGGGAATCCGGCAAACCGGCCTGCTGCTGTACCAAATACATGCCGTAACCGATCACAAAAAACAGCGCGCCGAACAACATCGTGATGATAAAAACGGCAAAAACCGCCCGTCCTTTGGCATATTTCATCGAAATCGTCACGACATCGCCGTTCGATTTGGCGTAGCGGCGACCCTCGAATTTTTCATTTGTAAATGCTTTGACAGCGTGGATGGTCTGCAAGGTCTCGTCCAAAATGGTGTTCGATTCGCCCAAAACTTCCTGCCGTTGTTTGGAAAGTTTGCGGACCCAGCGGCCAAAAAACATCGCTCCGATGATGATCACTGGAAAAGTCAAAAGCATGACGAGGGCAAGTTGGCCAGACATCCACATCAAAACGGCGATGCCGCCGACGAGAATGATGATTTGCCGGAGAAATTCTGCGAGGACGAAATAAAAGGTGTTGTACAATTTTTCGACGTCGTTCGTGATGCGGCTGACGAGCTCGCCGACGCGGCTTTTTTCAAAAAAAACGATAGGCAAATTGATGAGTTTTTGGTACACCGCGACCCGGATATCCGCCGTCGTGCGCTCGCTGACCTGTGCAAACATCATGACCCGAAAATAGGAAACGACGCCCTGAAAAATCAAAATTCCAATCAAAAGTGCCCCGATTTGCTTTAAATCAATGCCAGTCGAAGTGGTTTTTCCCTGCGCCACGTCGAGCATGTCGCCGATGATTTTTGGAAAAACAAGGAAAACGCTGCTGCCCAAAAACAGCAAAATCAAGCCGATGATAAATTGGACACGGTACGGTTTTACAAACTCAAAAATTTTGAGTGCTTCACGTAGGCTTTCGCGGGAGACGGTCAGTTTTTTTGGTTCTTTTTCTTGGCTTGCCATAAAATAGGTATTGAATGAATAGATGATTGGTGGATTGGGTTTCCAGAATTGTACGGTTTTTCAAAATTGGAGGCCAAAGGTTTCTAAACCTGTAATGCCCGGAGAAGTTCAGTGTTAATTTTTTTGTAGATTTCTTTGTCAGCAATTGGGCAGTGTATAGTTTCACCCCGCAAATCGTCTCGCCAGAGGCGAAATCAAAAATCAACCAGTCTTTTCTACACCAAAACAGACGTTTTTCTATGGCAAATTTAGACCATTATCTTCCTTGCGAAAATTATCAAGGACAAACCGAGGCCGAAAAATACCCCGGATTTACGGGGTGGTTCAATGAATCTGACGGCAATTGGTATTTCGCAGCCACCACCAATTTGGGTCGCGTGGTTCTCCGTTCCGAAGGTTATAGTTCCGAAGCAGGCCGCAACAACGGCATCGAATCCGTGATGCGCAACCGCGACATCGAAGAACGATATTCGGTGATCGAAGAAGATGGCGAATGGTTCATCAGTTTGAAAGCAGGGAACCGGCAGGAAATCGCTCGTTCGTGTGCTTTTGATTCGGAAGGTGCGGCGGTGGCTGGCATTGCCACTTGTTTTTCAACTTATGTTGAAGAAGCTGCTGCACCGCGTTCGACGCGCAGCGCAGATTTCGTCGTCGAAGACTATTTGGCTTGTGAAGGTTACGCTGCACACGATCCGCTGGATGGGTATTCAGGTTTTACTGGTTTCGAAGAAGGTGGTTTGTACTATTTTGCTTTGGTCAATGTCAACGGCGATGTTTTGTTGCGTTCGGAAGGTTACACAACCCAAGCCGCACGAACCAACGGCGTTGAATCGGTGATGCGCAACCGCGATCTGGAAGAACGTTACAAAATTGTCGAGGAAAACGGTGTTTGGTATTTGGCTTTGCGTGCTGGAAACCACCAAGAAATCGGCCGTTCCTGCGGTTATGCTTCGGAAGAAGATGCGCGTGCGGCGATTGCTCGGTACAATTCCAGTTATTCTGAACGCTCGGTTTCAGCACGGGCTGCGATTGTTCTTGACGACTATTTGCCTTGCGAAAATTACGCTGGCCACGATGCCTTGGCTGGCTATCCCGGTTTCACTGGTTGGGTAGATGCTTCGAGCGGCGAATGGCAGTATTATTTTGCGATGGTCAATGCCGCCGGCGATGTTTTGCTCCGTTCGGAAGCCTACACCACCGAGGCCGCCCGGAACAACGGCGTGGAATCGGTGATGCGAAACCGCGACAACGAAGACCGCTACAAAATTGTGGAAGAAAATGGCCAATGGCACCTCGCTTTGCGCGCCGGGAACAACCAAGAAATCGGACGTTCCTGTGGCTACGAATCTGCTGCCGCTGCCCAATCGGCAATTGCCCGGTACCATTCAAACTACACCGAACGCTCGGCAGTTGCGGCCACTCGCGCACCGATTGTCATCGAAGATTATTTGCACTGCGATGAATATCGTGGCAAAACACCTTTAAAATATGCAGGTTTTACTGGCTGGCAAGATGCCGAAAGTCGCCTGTTTTACTTTGCAAATGTGGATGAAAATGGAAAAGTCATCCTCAAATCCGAAGGCTACACCACCGAAGCATCGCGAAACAACGGCGTCGAATCCGTGATGCGCAACCGCGAAATCAAAGAACGTTGGGTGCAACGGCAGGACGAACACGGCTACTATTTTGGCCTGCTCGCCGGAAATCGCCAGGAAATCGCCCGCACTTGCCACTACGAATCTGAATCAGCACTTTTGGGCTGGTGGATGCCATTCAGCATGGCTTGGGGCGGAGAATTGGTAGACGTGGAAAGCAAACCAGAATTGGAATCTTTCACCGTCGAAAGCCGTGCCATCACGACACCGGTGAACATCGAAATCCAAGAAGAGGAAGCTCCCGTCGAAGTCGTCGTCCCAGAACCCGAGCCGGAAATCGAGGCCATCGTGCCAATTATTGATTTGCCAGAACCAGAACCGGAAATTGAAATTCCAGCCGCAGCCATCTTCATTCCTGCCGCTGCTGCTGCGATTATTCCAGAAATAGAAGAATTTACAGTAGCAAAAGAGGCGGAAGTGGAAAAAGACTACACCCCGCAATGGAAGAAAAAAGAGGAAAAAACGGTCATTTACACCAAACCGGTCGAAACGCCAGCCTACATTCCACCGGTCACGACCAGAATTGACCCCGCACCCATTGTTGCAGAAACGACGGGCGGAGGTTTCAAATGGTGGTGGTTGCTGCCACTGCTTTTGATTCCGTTGTTCTTTTTGTGGAGAGGTTGTGATGGTTGCAGCAAACCAAAAGTGACGCCACCGACACCACCGCCGCCGGTCGAAACGCCGAAAATTGAAGAACCGAAACCTGCGCCAGTTCCTGCGCCGTTGTCTTGCAATTGCAATGCCTCGACGCACCGTGTTTTCAATATGTCGAACCGACCAGAGCCAAAATCTTTGACGAGACTCGGCACGAACCCGGAATTTGGCAATTCGCACGGCTTGGACGGCAAAGGATTTTTCGACAAATTGACTAGGCATTACGGTCGCAGCAAAGTTGACAAAACCTTTTTGGATGAAGTTTTCACCGAAATGGGCTATGCCAACGGCTTCGCGGATGCCAAAGCAGAAATGTTCACCGAAGTTACTTTGACACCCGGAACGGTCGGAAACATGGGTTACCACTCGACCCACAAAACGGCGTACGACCGCCTCGACACGAAAGGCAAAGACCTCGAAGCCTTCCGGGTCAAAGCCGCGAACGGTTGCGATATGCATTTTATGAAAACCTGCGGCAACCACTTCTTTTTCTGCCCGATGGATAAGTAATTAGAAATTGTTGATTGGTTTTCAATCACTTTTGATAAAATTTTAAAGCCCTTCGATGATTTTTCATCGAGGGGCTTTTTTTAAAAGAATAGTGTC
>JANNMS010000124.1:0-11733 GCA_031398055.1 Saprospirales bacterium
AATCCCGAAGGGATTTTATGTTTTCAGCGGCGTTTTTCACATAAAATCCCTTTGGGATTTCTGGGTATTCTTCCACGCCATTGTTATAAACATAGATTCCCTTCGGGAATTTTGGGTCAAATCATTCTGTGGGTAATGGACAGGGTTCAAAACCCTTCCGGCGTTTCTGCGACATCGGATTTTGACCGGTTTTTCAATTTTTCACAAATTTCAGAACGCGAAAACTTGTGTCGTTTTGCAGTTGCAAAAAGTAAATTCCCGCTGGCAGGTCGCCCACAAAAATTTCATGTTGAAATTTTTTATCTAAATTAAAATTTTTAAAAAATTGACCATGCGAATTTAAAATAGAA
Source organism: Saprospirales bacterium (assembly GCA_031398055.1). Classification (GTDB taxonomy): domain Bacteria; phylum Bacteroidota; class Bacteroidia; order Chitinophagales; family Saprospiraceae; genus M3007. The sequence continues at coordinate 351 of JANNMS010000124.1, forward strand.
CCATCGGTTGTTTTTTCGACATTTAAAAATTTCAAAAAAAGCACCTCGCCCACTGGGTTTGGAAAAATTTCAGGGAAAATTTCACTCAAATTTTCGCCCTCGCGGTCGCCAGCCAAAGGTTTCAAAATGGGGCTCGCAGCCCAGGCCGACCACAAATTGTTGCAGCATTTATTTCTAATTTGGAAGTTCAAACCCGTGCAATTCGGGGGCAACGAAATGGTGTGCGAGGTCGCGGCGAGGTTCGTCAAATTGATGGTCGTCCACGCGCCCGAAGTGCCGCAACGCCAGCGAAGTTGCAAGGCGGTGGGCGGCGAACAGACCGCATCCCAAGAAAAAGTGGCTGTTTGGTTGCTCGAATTTGTGGTCGCAGAAAGTCCGGTGGGCGGCAAACATTTCACCGTGACCGTCGCCGATTTCGAGGACGTGCAGCCAAAATTGTCGGTGACGATCACCGAAAAACTGGTCGTCGCCGCCGGGCTGACCGTGATTGCCGGGGTGCTCTGGCCGCCCGGTGACCACAAAAAACTGAACGGCGCGCTGCCCGAGGTGACGTTCGCGGTCAAAGTCGCTGAGCCGCAGGGGCAAATTGTTTGGGTCGGAAAATTGGCGATGACCGGGGCAGGTTTTATCGAAATCACCGCCGCGCGGGTCGCGGTGCAGCCCTCCGTCGAGGTCACGGTGACGCGATATGTTTTTTTGGAAATGGGGCATTTTACGACCGTCGGTGTGGTTTCCCCCGTGCTCCAAATGTACTGAAATGGGGTCGTCGCGCCCGCAATTTGTGGGGCCAAAGTGACGCACTCGCCCTTGCAAATGGACTGCGAGGGCATCGAACTGGCAACCATTTTTTTCACAACGACGGGCACGGCGGTGGTGCTCGTGCAACCGGTCGGCAAAGTTGTGGTGACGATGTAAGTTGTTGACTGCGTGGGATTTACGGTAATTATTGGGCCGTTCAGGTTGTTCGACCAGGCATAATTTGCACCGCCGACGGCGTTCAGGATTTCCAAAGTTGCCGAAGTTTCGTTGCAAAAAACAGTGTCGCGCGGCACGTCGGCAAACGGTGCGGACGAGCCAAAAACTTGGACGGTTTCGGTGGCCGTCTCGCCCAAATTGTCGGTCGCGGTCACGGTAAAAATGCCCGGCGCGGTGGCCAATTTTTGGGCAGAACTGCCGCCGCCCGACCACGAAAAAGTGTACGGCGGCGTGCCGCCTGCCGGGTGCGCGGTCATCGAAATGCCGCTCCCGCCGAGGCAAAAAACCTGTGGGGCGGCCACCGAAACCGTCAAAGCATCGCCGCCAGCCGGGTAATTTTGGCAAAAAGTGAGCATCCGGCCGGAAGCCGTCAGGCCGGCGAGCCCGGGGACGGCGGTTGATTTTGCCAACATTTCTGTCCTGATTTTTTTCCAGTCGAAATACTGGTTTTTCGTGCCGACGAGCGCGGCAGCGGCAGCAACCTGCGCCGTGGCCTGTGAGGTGCCCGAAAAATATTCATAGTTCCCGCCCAAAATCGTACTGAAAATATGCACGCCGGGCGCGGCGATGTCCACGTTGTTTTGCCCAAAATTGGAAAACGGGGCCAGCACGTTTTCGCAGTCCGCCGCCGCGGCGACCAACAAATTGGGGCTTGAAAAACTTGCCGGACAAATCCGCACCGGCGTGCTGTCGGCCAAAAAATGCGGCTCGTCGAGGTTAAGCGAATCGTTGCCAGCCGCTGCGACAAACAAAGTGCCCCGGTGCAGCCGTGCAAAATCCATCAAATATTCAAGTGCGGTGGGCTTCGTGCCCGTCGGAACCGGAGCGAGGTAGGCCAAACTGAGGTTGATGATTTTCACGTTTTGCCGCAGGGCATAATCAAGAGCCTGCACCAAATTCCACATCGAACCCACGCCGAGCGAGTCCTGCGTTTGGAGGACCATGATTTTGGCCTGGTCGTCGGCGTTGAACTCAAATTTTTCGGCGGCGATGCCCGCGACGTGCGAGCCGTGGTTGTTTTCATCGAGCGGCAAGTTGTTGTTTTGTGTAAAATCCCAACCTTTCACGTCGTCGAGAAAGCCGTTGTTATCGTTGTCGATGTTCAATGGTTGGTTGGCTTCGCCGGGGTTTTGCCAGAGCCGATCCAAAAACCTGGGGTGGTTGTGCTGCCAAATGTCCAGGCCGCCGGTCACCTCGCCATCCAAACCGGTGTCCAAAAAAGCGACTTTCACGGCATGGTTTCCGGGCGTGCACTCAAAAATCGAATCGGCGCAGGGCACCTGCGAACCGCCGCCGCCGCCGTCGTCGTCGCCCTCGAAATCTTGGATGATGTTGACTAAAAAATTGAGGTCACCACTTTTGATGACTGCTTTTCCGTAGGCATGGTTCTGGATTCCGATTGGCCCGCCGTAGGCCAAAACCGTGTCGGCTGGGATTTGCCAGAGATGGATCCGGGTGAGCGCGGTCGAGCCGATTTCGGTGGCGTTCCACTCGTTTTTTAGGGAATTGATAGCAGAAGTATCTTGTTCGTTGTCAAAAACCAACAAAATATGCGTGCTGTCGGCAAATTGGTAGTTGCCAAACTGGGCGAAAACTGGGGGGCAGAAATAGAGGAGATTGAAAAAAAATGTTAAAATGAAGAGGATGTTTTTCATAATAATCGGGTGTTTTTTACCATGACCAACATAGAATCCCGGTGCTGGTTTTGGGTAAGGATTTTTTTTGAGAAAAATTTTTCACCCCAAAAAACAGGCGGAAGAACACCGTCTCCCGCCTGCGCTCTGCGGTCCCCACACGTCGGGGAACCTACCGTCAGATAAAAAACTTACTCCGTTTTCAACAATTTCACCGTGCTGTTTTGTCCGTTTTCGGATTGCAGGCGGACGAAATACAGCCCAGATTTCAGGTGGCCGACCGGGATGTTTTCCTGCGTTTCGATCATCATTTGGCTGGCGAGAACCCGCCCTGCGGCGTCCAAAATTTCCACTTTCCCACCAGCCGAGGCCGTGCGGACGGTGACCGTTCCATTTTTTACCGGGTTCGGGAAAACCGAGAAACCAGAGGCCATCGAGCGTTCGGAAGATTGAAAAATGGGCGCGTTTCCGCCCGGTTTCGAGGTCGGCGTGCTGAACTGCACGTCGCTGCCGAACGGCGAGCAGTTGGCTTTGACGCGCCAGACATAGTTTTGGCCGGGGGACAAACCGGTGATGCTCGCGCTGGCCGAGGTGAAAGTGCCGACGGTCGTGTAAATTGAGGCTGAAATCAATCGGTATTCGACGAGGTAATTGTTGGCCGTGGCGACGGCTTCCCACTCAACATTTGCGGAGGTTGGAAAAACGGCGACGGTGTTGGTGTTGGAAGGAGCGGAGCAGGACGTGCCGCCGCCGCCGCCAGAATTTCCAGTATTAAAAACTGCAATACTCGAATAAACCGAGCAACTTGCTTTGACCCTGAACTGATATTCGGTATTTTCCAAAAGTCCGGTCAAGGTGTGCGAAAGGCCCGTGATGCCAGAAATCGTCGTCCAAGTTGTCGTGCCGAACACGCGGTATTGCAGTCTGTAATTGAACGCGCCGGGGCTTTCGGACCAACTGATTTGGGAACTGGTCGGGGTCAGGTACGTTGCCAGCAGGTTCGAGGGTTGCGAACATTCGGTGTTGCCGCCGCTGCCGCCGGTGTTGAAGGTGGCGATGCTTGAATAGGTCGAGCAGCTCGATTTGACGCGCCATTGATAGACGGTGCTTTCCAAAAGCCCTGTCAAAACGAGGTTCAAATTGTTGGTCGGGGCGGTGGTTGTCCATGCCGTCGTGCCCGAAACCCGGTACTGCAACGTATAATTGAATGCCCCGGGGCTGGCCGACCAGCTCAAATCGACGCTCGTCGGCGATAGGTTGGCGACGGACAAATTGGAGGGCTGCGAGCAGCTCGAATTGTTGCCGCCGCCGCCGGAATTGAAAATGGCGATGCTCGAATAGGTCGAACAATTGGCCTTCACCCGCCAGCGATAGACCGTGCTTTCGGCGAGGCCGGTCAAAACCTGGCTGGTCCCGGCAATCCCGGCGATGGTCGTCCAAACGGTGGTGGTGCTGGGCCGATATTGCAAGGTGTAGTTCAGTGCGCCGCCGGGTGCCGACCAACTGAGTTCGACGCTGGTCGGCGACAAATTGGTGGCGTTCAAATTGGACGGCTGCGAACATTGTGCCGTGGCCGTGGCCGAAAAACAGGCCATCCCGACAAAAAGCAGGAGGGTTTGCAGCCAAGAAATGGGTTTGGAAAAAACGAGAGTTTGCATCTTTTTAGATTTTAAATTTGAAAAAATTTGGGAAGTTTTTGTCGGCCAGAAATTGTTTCCCGTGCCGACATTTCTAAAAGCCGATGCGCCCGTTTTGGTAAGAAAAAATTTTTGAAAAAAAATTTTTCTTGAACCAAGCCATTGATTTTCAATTGGTTGAATCTTGGGCGAAAACTTTTTTTTCAAAAAAAACTTACCCGGTGGGCGGTTTTGGGTTTTAGGAAAATTGCCCAACAAGCCTTTTTTTGGGCCCAAAAAAATATTCTGTTTTAAATGCTTACCCAACCTATGATAGTAGATTTTATGGAAAACCCGGCCGCGGCCAGCGACCCGGCAAAAAACTTTGGCCTCTCGCCCGAGGAATTTTTGCGGCTGTGCAAAAACCTCGAAAACGGCGACGAAAACCTCGTGGAGGTCATTTTTAAAAGCCATTTTGAGGCGTGCCGCAAGTTTTTGTCCCGCAAAATGGGCGCGACATCGGACGTGGCCTACGACCTGACGAAAGATACTTTGTTGAAATTTAGGAAAAACCTGCTCGCCGGGAAAATCAGGTACGGCAACCTCGCCGCGCTTTTTACGCTCGATGCCCGGAACTCGTTTTTGAAATGGCAGTCAAAAATGGGCAAAAACCCTTCGGTGCCGCTCGACGAAAGTTTTCACAACATCGCCGACGAACCCGAAAACGAGGGCCCATACGACCTCGAACTGCTCAACCGACTGAAAAACGCGCTCAAAAACTTGGGCACCGACTGTTTTGAACTGATAAACTGGCATTATTACCTCGACCTGTCGCAGCGGTTGATTGCCGAAAAACGCATCGGCCGGGGCGATTCCAAGTTTATCAACGAAGATTCGGTGAAAACCAAACTCGCGGAATGCCGCAAAAAAATCAAAAATTTACTTTAAAAATCAAATTCTTGAACCACTCATGGATATTTTGACTGCCCAGCCGGGGGCCGAATTTCCGGCAAACGACCACGAAACGCGCCACCTCCGCCTGGCCCTCGAACAAATCGAGGCCGAGCGGCTCGAAACCCAACTGAAAAAACACGGCATCCTCCGCCGACAGCCGTTTTTCGCGGTGGCGTACCGAAAATGGGCACTGCTCGCGGCAGCGGCGGTCTGTTTTTTGGTCTTGGCAGTGGTGTTTTTGGTGCCGTCGCAGCCCGATTTTCAACAATTGGCCAGCGTCCAACTGACCGAGGCCATCTCGGATTACAACCCGACGACCCGTTCTGCGCCCGAAACCGGGGCCGTTTTTTTGGGAAAACAGGCATTTGCCCGGCACGAATTTGCGGTGGCAAACCGGGAGTTTGACCAGGCACTGCTGGAAATCGCGGGCACCGAAAACCCGCAACTTGAACAGATTTATTTTTATAAAGGATTGAGCCTGATGCAGTTGGATGATTTGTCGGGCGCAGCCGATTCGTTCAAAAAATGTGCGGCGACGGGTGGCGGCATCTATCAAAAAGATGCGACCTGGCTGCTCGCCCTGGTTTTTTTGAAAATGGGCGACCCAAAATCCGCGGTGCCGGAACTGAAAAAAACAGCCGCCGTCCGGCATTGGACCAAGGCCGCGGTCGCCCAAAAAATGTTGGAACAGTTGGGGAAATAGAAACCCCGCACGCGCCCGGAATGTGTGATTGATGCAATTCTCCTTTTAAATTGTGTAACATTTCAGGGTACACGCCCACCCCACCTTTGTAGCGCGAAAATTATTTCACGCTTAAATTTATCCGTGGAGCCTCGGACTGCAATTTTCGACCATCAGCAACCGCCAAATGCGCCCTAAAAATTTTACGATGAAAAATATTCCTACTTTTCAAAACCCCTCGAAAAACATTCGGAAACTGGGGCTGCTCGCCCTCTTTTTGGCCATCTTTTTGGGCGATGTTTTTGGCCAAACGGGTCCGCGAAAACTGTTGATTTTCTCGGCGAGGCGTGCAGCATTGAAACCATTTTCTTTTGCCGGCCACGGCTTCGTTTCGTGGGCGACGCAGCCCACGGTGCGTTCGGGCGTGGCGGCGAAGACGACTTTGGGGCTTTTTCCACCGGACGGGCTTGCACTTCCCGGCCTGATTGTCAGTGGTTTGCCGGCCGAGGTGGTGTCGGGTTTCCGGGCGAACAGCCACAGGACACCGACGTTCCAGGCCATTTTTGAACTTGACCTGAAACCGTGGAAGGCCGCGCTGGACACGGCAAAAAACTGGCACGGGCGGCGGTATTTTTTGCTGACCCGCAACTGTGTTTCGTTCATGGATGGCGTTGCCGAAGCCGCTGGGATGGACACGCCGAGCATGTATTTTTTATGGATTTTTCCGCGCCACCCGGTGCGTTGGCTGAAACTTTTGGCCAAACGAAACGCAGGGCAGCAAGTGGAAATCAACACGCCGGTGCGGTACGAATTTGGGGAGATTGAGCCGCAGACGTATTTGATTGGACAGGAAAACTAGCGACTTCATTTTTTTTCGCCGTTGTTGGCGTCAGGTTAAGAATTTGAAAGGTGCGTAGCACCGAGATATTTGTAGAAAACCCAAGAAATTAGGTGCAACAGGTGCGTAGCACCGCAATATCTGGCCTTAAATATTGCGGTGCTACGCACCTTTTTGGGATAATGCCTTTCGTTTTCTACAAATATCTCGGTGCTACGCACCTTTCAAATTCTTAACCTGACGGCTATGGCGAGGACGCCAACAACGGCGAAAACCTATAATTTTTCATTTATGAACCCAGTGGATTATGATATTGTGGTAATCGGTTGCGGCCCCGCCGGAACGACCACCGCGCGCGCAGCCGCAAAAAAAGGGCTGAAAGTTTTGTTGATCGACAAACGGCAGGAACTCGGCGCGCCGATCCAGTGCTCCGGGGCTTTGAGTGCAAATGCTTTGGAAGAATGCGAAATCGAGCCGGACGACGAATTTATCCAAGAAAAAATCTACGGTTTTGGGGTTTACAATGAATCGGGCGAGCAGACGGTCATCGATTACCGCAGCCTGAAACCCGAAAAATACGGAACCGGCGCGGGCAAAAAACCGCTCGGTTTTGTGGTCGACCGCCGCCGTTTTGACCGGTTTTTGATGACTTTGGCCGAGCGGGCGGGCGTGGAGGTTTGGTTAAAAACGGAAGGCATCCATTACAAACCGCTGGACGACGGCACTTGCGAGGTGCATTTGCGGAAGTTCAACAAAGAAATTACCCTCCGAACCCACGTTTTGGTCGGCGCGGACGGCCTGCAATCGCAGGTCGGAAAATGGGCGGGGCTGCAAACCCACATCAAAATGACGGAACTGGCCAGTTGCCTCCAATTCGTGGTGGACCGGGTGGAAACGAATGGCTTGCTGGAAATTATCACCGGCCACGAATGGGCGCCCGGCGGCTACGCGTGGCTTTTTCCAAAAGGAAATGGCTACGCCGAAGTTGGCTTGGGCGTCATCCGAACGATGACGAAAGAAAATGCGCAGTGGCATTTGGATCATTTTATAAAAAACTCTTTTTTGAAAGAACGGCTCAAAAACGCGCGGATTTTGGAAGTGCACGGCGGGGGCGTTCCGCTGGCCGCGCCGTTGCGGACCCAATTTGCAGCCAATCTGATTTTGGTCGGCGACGCGGCGCGGCACGTCAATCCAATCACCGGCGGCGGCATCCACACGGCCATGTCGGGCGGATTGATTGCCGGAAATTTTCTCGCCGAGTTGATCCAATCGGGTCAAAAAGCGACTGCCGAAAATTTGAAAGAATATCAAAATTGCTGGTTGGAGAAGTTGGGCAACAAAATGTGGGACTTGTACCGCACCAAAAAATCCATTTTTGAAATGAAGGACATCGCGCAGCGCAACCTGATTTTGTACCAAACGATGGCCGATTATTTCAACCCACTTTCCATTTACAAAAAAATCTGAACGATGCAAAAACAGCCTGTCATTTTCCAAATCGGATGGAATGCGTGCATCAATTGCGGTGCTTGCGTGGCGGTTTGCCCGCACGATGCGGGTTTTATTTCTGCGTTCGATACGATTGCGGTGAACACGCCCTGCGATATTGCCTGCATGGTTTGCGAAGATATTTGCCCGGTCAGCACGATTACACATGAAAAATCTGAAAATTTTGTGGCAGTTCAGCCGCCCGCATACCATTATCGGTAGCACGCTGAGCATTTTGTCGCTTTTTGCGATTGCCGTCGGGACGAGCGCGGTGGTTTTTATTTCACCGCTTTTGCTGCCGCTGAGCCTTTTGAGCGCGTTGGCTTGCAACATTTATATCACCGGTTTGAACCAGTGGTCGGATGTCGAGGTCGACAAAATCAACAAACCGTGGCTACCGATTGCCGCCGGTACGTTGTCAAAAAGGAATGCCCTGCGCATTGTTTTGGTCTGCGGGACGGTGTCTTTGGCGGCTGCGGCGTGTTTGTCGTGGCCTTTTTTTGGGTTGATTTTTACAATCATGGGCATCGGAACGGCCTATTCTTTGCCACCTTTATCACTCAAACGCAACCATTTTTTGGCCGCCGCCGCGATTTCCGTGGTGCGGGGCTTACTGGTCAACATCGGGTTTTTCCTGCATTTTCGGCATGAAATGACGGGGGATTGGACGCTCGATCCGGCCATTTGGCCCTTGACGGTTTTTGTCACGGCGTTCAGTTTGGGCATCGCGTGGTTCAAGGATATTCCGGACACGGCAGGCGACGCGGTTTATCAATTCGGGACTTTGGCCGTCAAAAGTGGCAGGCAGCGGGCGTTTTTGGCGGGCGTGGCGGTCGTTTCGTTTGCTTACGTTTTTATCATTTTTTCGGCATTTTTGGGGCAACTTCCTGCCGTTTGGTATTTCGTCCTGACCCATTTTTTGGCCTTGGTGCTTTTTCTTTGGCAGGCAAATGGCTTGCGCGTGGCCGACAACCGGCAAGTCAAACGGTTTTACTTGTTTTTTTGGGGGCTGTTTTTTCTGGAATATTTGGTTTATCCGCTGGGTTTTTATTTGCCCCGATAACCATGTTTTTTTTCCCACCTAATTCATTTGAAGTGTAAAGGCTTTCCTATAAAAATTTTGATTTCAATCTGCTGGTTCAAAAAGGTGCAGCGCACCTTGATATTTGTAGAAAATAGGAGAACCCAGTCAGCCGAGGTGCGTAGCACCGGAATATTTGGTTTAAAATATCTCGGTGCTACGCACCTTTTGGAAATATGGGCAATGGTTTTCTACAAATATTGAGGTGCGCTGCACCTTTTTGAACCAGCAAATTGAAATCAAAATTTCTATAGGAAAGCCCTTTTTGAAATGCGTGAATCCTATAAGTTTTTTAAAGAATTGTGTAAAATCAAGGCGATTGCAACAGGATATTTTTGTACCACATTTTTCAACTATTCCTTATTGGCTTAAAAAGCAAAATTTATGAATTTCATTGAATCAAAATCAAATGGGGCAGGCAGTCCCGTAAAATTATTTTACCAAGATTTTGGAACGGGAAAGCCAGTTGTGTTTATCCATGGATGGCCATTAAACCATGAAATGTGGGAATATCAATTGTCCCAATTGCCGCTCCACAATTTCCGTTGCATTGCTTACGACCGTCGCGGATTTGGCAAATCAGATCGTCCGTGGGGAAATTATGATTACGACACCCTTGCCGGTGATCTGAAAGCGGTGCTTGACCAATTGGACCTAAAAGGCGTTACGCTGGTCGGCTTTTCGATGGGCGGCGGTGAAATTGCCCGATATATCGGTAAATATGGAACAGAAAGGATCGAAAAAGTCGTGCTGATCAGTGCAGTTACACCTTATATGCTGCAAACAGACGATAATCCGGATGGCGTGGACCCAACAGTTTTTCATGGAATGTTGGAAAAGATAGAGCAAGACCGCCCTGCCTTTCTTGCAAACTTCGGCAAAAAATTTTATGGCGTCACGGTGCTCAATAAGGCAGTGAGCCAGCCATTTTTAGATTGGAACCAGACGCACTGTCTGATGAGCTCTGCCAGAGCCACCACCGAATGTGTCCACTCTTTTTCGGAAACAGATTTTAGAAAAGATGTTGTGAAAATCAATGTCCCCACCTTGATTATTCACGGCGATGCGGATGAAACGGTACCGATCAACGTATCGGGCAATCGGACAGCGGAGTTGTTGCCAAATGCCGAATATATTGTTTACCCAGGCGCGCCGCATGGTTTGTTTATCACAGAGAAAGACAGGCTGAACAAAGATTTGATTGATTTTATCGGCAAAAAGCATCCAACCAACTGAGCCCGAATTTGTCGGGTGTGAATCCTATAACTTTTTTAAAGAATTGTGTAAAATGAAGGCAATTGCAACCGCCCACCTTTGTGCCATTAAGTTTAACAATCTAAAAAAAGTAAAAGATGAGTACTGAAAAAGTTTTATTGGGCACGTTGGCAGGGATTGCCACCGGTGCATTGTTGGGCATTTTGTTCGCACCGGACAGCGGTTCGGCCACCCGAAAAAAAATCTCCAAAAGTGGCTCCGACTATTCGGACGAACTGTACACGAAGTTCGGCGATTTCGTTGGGAGCGTCACCAAAAAAATGGTCGGCATGAAAAATGAAGCCACCGACATGGTTGAAAAAGGGAGTGCAAAAGTGGACACTGCCATCGCCGAAGCGACAAGCAATGGCAAACCAAAAACCCAAGAGGCGAATGTCCCCGTTCTCCATAAATCTTATTAAACCAGACCCCAAAAACAGTTTTTTTCACCTCACCCTCCGTCAAAAACGGGGATAAAATTTCAAAAAAAGTATGAATACCACCACCGTAAAAGGCACCTGGAACGAAATGAAAGGCAAACTCAAAAAGCAGTTTGCCGATTTGACAGACAACGATTTGATGTACGAAGAAGGCCAAAAAGATGAAATGCTCGGCAAGCTTCAAGTAAAGCTCGGCAAATCAAAAGACGAACTGACCAAGGTCATGGCGTCCCTGTAAACACCCGCCGTTTGAAAAACTTATTGGGTTGCTGGGGCTGATAACAGGTCAAACGCATTAAAATTTCAAAAACCCGTAGGGTTGGCATTTTAGTAGAAAACAAGGTTAATCAAGCAGGGAAATGCCGTAGGCATGGCATTTTATCCGTGAATGTTGCTGCCAAAATGCCATGCCTACGGCATT
>JANNMS010000148.1:0-70092 GCA_031398055.1 Saprospirales bacterium
GCGAGGTTTAGAAGGTTTAGTTGTTTGAGGCTAAACCTTCTAAACCTCGCTAAACTTTCTAAACCTTTAAAAAAGAAAGTTTGATTTGGTTATATCGTGCAAAAAATTTGCACAAAAGCTACTCAAACCCGCCCGCTGAAAAGTGGGCGGGTTTTTTTTGGCAAAAAAATGAGCCATCCCTCTGGTTCAGGCGGGATGGCTCGACGCGTTCACTTGGTTTTCGGGTCAAAGATAAAAAATGGTTTCACACTTCCATATTAAATCATCTTAACAAGGGTGAAAAACTGTGACTTCAAGAAGCGACTACCGATTGTTTTTTGAGTTTTTATAACAAAAAAACCACAAACACTTTTCTAATTTTTCCGAGGATAAAATCCCTTTCTTTGCTTTTCCAAAAGCCACTTTTTTAAAGGATTTTTCTAAAAATTTAAATCAATTGGAAAACAAACCGCCCGTCCTGTTCGATTGGATGTTGCTTTTTTTACTCGCCGCGATGTGGGGCGTTTCTTTTATTTTAATCAAAAAGTCGCTCACAGTTTTTCAACCCGACCAAGCCGCTTTCGTCCGGATGGCTTTTGCGACGCTGGTTTATTTGCCGTTTGCGATAATCTACGCCAACAAAATTGATTGGAAAAAATGGAAGCCACTTTTGGTCGTTTCGCTCTGCGGTTCGGGTTTGCCCAATTATCTGTATGCCATCGCGCAGACAAAAGTGAGCAGTTCGCTGGCGGGGATTTTGAATTCGTTGACCCCGTTTTTTACCCTGATTTTGGGCATTTTGATTTTCAAAAATAAAGCAGACGGCAACAAATGGCTTGGTGTGCTGCTCGGTTTGACGGGCGCAATTTTGCTGGTTTTGTTTGGTCGCGGAGGTCAAATCAGTTTTTCGGCAGAGGGTTTTTTGCCACTTTTTTGCGTCGCGGCCACGATTTGTTATGCCATAAATGCCAACACCGTCGGCAAATATTTGCGGGAAATGCACCCGATTGCCATCGGTTCGGCGTCCGTTTTTTTTCTCGGCGTGCCGTACCTCGTCGGGTTCTTTTGGTCGGGCGCGTACCACACCATCCGAACCCATCCCGACCCAAAAATGGCCGTTTCGAGCCTCGCATATTTGGCCGTCATCGGCACTGCCGCCGCGTCGATCTTGTACTTTTACTTGGTGCAACGGACGAGCGCGATATTTGCAACTTCCGTGACTTACTTGTTACCAATCGTTGCGATTTTTATGGGAATTTGGGATGGCGAAAAAGTTACGGCCATCCATTTTATTTGCACGGCGATGATTTTGGGTGGCTTGTATTTGACCCGGCAAAAAAGTTGAACGTAAAAGCAGCAATCGGCAAAAAGCAATTTCTTCGAAACTTCAATTTATATTTTTGAGAAAATGAACATTCGAATACTCCTATTTTTTTTATTTTTAAAATTAAACGTTTCGGCTCAAACCGATTCGATAGCCCTGCTGCCGCCTGCCTTGCTGGACGATTCTTTGATTTTAAAATACAAACCGTCGCCCCGCGAAGACATTTTTATCTCGGCCAACCGCAGTCCCGAACGACCCGCCGACCTGCCGTTTTCTACCTATATTATTACGTCCGAAGAAATTTTGCGCAACGGTTACGTCACGCTGGCCGATGTTTTGAAAGCCGCGCCCGGTATCCGCGTTTCGCAACCGGGCAGTGCCATCGAAGGTGAAAAATTTTTGATGAATGGACTTTCCGGAAATCGCTACGTCAAAATTTTAATCAACGACGTGCCGATAAAACCTTCCATCCAACTCGGAATGCCGATTGCCGAACAACTTCCAATTCGACAAGCCGACCGCATCGAAATTTTTTACGGCGCGGCGTCTGTAATTTATGGCGGCGATGCTTGCGCGGGCGTGGTCAATATTATTTTAAAACAATCGGAACGACCTGTTTTTACGCAGGCCGATTTGTCGTTTGGCCGTTTTGGTTACAACAACCTCGATTTGATGTTTGGCGGAAAAGTTGGGAAAGACAAAAGGATTTTTCGATTTAGTTTGTTTGGTAGTTCGACGGCGCGGGAAGAATCGAACATCAATTTGTCGGAGGTAAATTTAATGGACAATTATTTACTTTTCAATGAAAATGACCGTGTATTTGTAAAAAACCCAAATTACCGTCCGAAACTCGTCACTTCGACAGACAACCGTCCAACCATCGGCCAATTGAAACACGACAGCCGCATGTTTGGAATCCAATTGAAATGGCGCGGCGTTGATTTTATGTATTTGCGCACCGGGCGTTCGATGCACACGGCCGTCGGCCAAAATCCGTTGGCATATTCCTACGCCAACCCGTCGAACCGACTGACGGAAAGGACGGAGATTTATTCCGCCAGTTTTCGCACCGGACGGCGGTGGTTCAAAAGCCAAAATATCATCAGTTTTACCAATTACCGGATGGAAAATTTTTCCACCGCGGCTTTGGTTTACGATGCGCCGGTGGCCGCGTTGTCGTATTTTTTTCCGGGCGACACGGCAGATTGGAAAAAACGGTACGATTTCAATTTTAAAAAATACCTCTCCGACGACCGCTATTTTTATTCAAATGGCTTCGATTTGCGGCACGAATTGCGCACAAGTTTTTTGTTGGGACGTAAATCAAGCCTCGATGCGGGTTGGCAAGCCAATTTGGGCGGCGGCTATCCTTTGTTGAACCGTTTGAAAATGCCAGCGGTTGCAACTTTGTTTGGCGACGATAATTTTCAAAACACCCAACCATTTAGTTATTATTCTGATGGCGATTTGGATGGAAATATTTTCACCCAATTCAATCGGCGCGGCAAAAAATTGACTTTGAATTTTGCCGCTGCCGCCAACCTCAGTTTCATTTATGGCCACGACCCGCTGGTCAATTTTCGGGCGGCAGGTTTGTACAAAATATCGTCGGAGTGGTCGGTTTTTGCCAATTTCAGCACTGGTTTTCGGCGGCCACCGATTTTTTATCAATCCCAATCATATATTTTTCAAGGCGACAGCATCGAACTTGCTGGAAGCCAATTGAATGAGGCGACCGAACGATTTTATTACAATGAATTTGGGATTCGATATTTGGGCGGTTCAAAAAATCAGGTTGACTTCACGTTTTTCCGGCAGCGCGCGGATTTTTTGGTTCGGAACGGCTATCTGATTGACTCGGCGAGAAACCAATATTATGGTGAAAATTATTACGGCTATGCAAATGCGCCGAGCGAAGCGATGAATTTGTGGGGTTTTCGGCTTTCGGCTTTGAGCAAAACTTTGGACATCACGGCAAACATCGACAATCGTCCAGTTAAAATTTTTTGGCGAAATGAATTGTTTTTGCAATATGCTCGCGGCGAGGAGTTTTTTGGATATGGCTATCAGTCAATAAAAAGTATTGTAAATTTGCCTCGTTCAATGATTCAATTTCGCACGGCGATGCGACTTTGGAAATATGAATTGGTCACGAGTTTTAATCGCCAATCGGCTTCGACGAGTTCGGCGGCGTTTTTCACCCAATTTATTCCACGACAATCTGCGGCAAAAGACATCGAAGGTTTCACGACTTGGGATTTTACTTTTCGTTTTCACCTGAGCCAACATTTTCTTTTTTATGCCCAATTGACCAATGCTTTTAACCGAAAATACGGCGGCCTCGATGCCACCGGCGGCCCAGACGATTTGATTTTTAATCCCCAACAACTCCGGCAGGCGAAGTTTGGGGCGAATTACAATCTAAATTAGTTATTGGGTAATTGGTTATTGGGTAATTGGTTGCTCCAATTACCCAATAACCAATTACCAATAACCAATTACCCAATAACCAATTTTCCAATAACCAATTACCCAATAACCACTCAACCAAAAAATATGGAGACTCCGCTCAATCTCACCGAAATCCGCGAAGTTTTGCGGCAGGGCGACACTGGAAAAGCCCTTCAACTTTTTTGTTTTTTGCTCGAAAATGCCAGCCAATATCCCGAAGCCTTGCGCACCGTGCGGGTTTTGGAAAGCAATTACGCGGCGGTTCGCGGGCAAGAATTGAAAGGCATTTTGACATTTTCCGAAGCCCAAAAGGAGTACAATAAAATCAATGATTCGCTGCTGGCACTGCTCGAAAACCCGGCAGCGGCTGCGCAAAAAGTGTTGCCGCAACCGTTTTGGCAACGCCGAAGTTTTTTGTGGGCGGCTGGCGGTGCGCTTCTTTTACTGTTCGGTTTGTCCTATTTTTTAATTTTCAGAGAAAATATTTGCCCAGATTTCGATGCCTCGAAAAAATGGAAAATCATGGTCGTGCCTTTTCAAAATGTGGGGACGGTCGCGGCTCGCCCTGCTTTGGTTTTTCAAAACAGCATCCGCACTTTGACCAAAAAAAATGACTTGTCGGCAGATGTGAAAGTGGCCACAAAAGCAGAAGGCAAACGTGAATTGCCCGATTTGGACGAAGCGGCTCGCGTCGGCAAAGATTGTGGCGCAGACTTGATTGTTTGGGGTCAATATTCTGCCGGCGCCGATTCCATCCGGTTGAACGTGCAGTACAAATTCACTGACGACGGGCGCGAGGGCGATATCGCAGGTTTGGCGTTGCGAGATTTGACGGCTTTAAATTCTGGAAAAATGGTGAAATCACTCGACGATGCGGTGCTTTCACTTTGCGGGATGCTTGCGATGCGCGAAAAACGACCGGAGTTGGCCGCAAAATGGTTTAATAAAGTGAAGGAAAAGGACGCGACGGACGTGGCGATGTTGGAAATTTTGGAAAAAAACAAGGCAAAAAATTGAGAATGTTCAACAAACCGTGTCCACCCCCGACCCCTAAAGGGGAGTATATTACGGAAAGCATTGAATATCAACCCTTTTTGCGATTTTCTCCCCTTTAGGGGTCGGGGGTGGACACAGTTTATTGAACGCCTTTTTTTCTCAAAACGAGGTCATCCAAAAATCTGACAGAATCGCGCAAATCATTGAGCCACAGCGCGTTGGCTGGCATTTTTACAGGGTGCGCCAAAAACTGCGCGCCGGTGAGCAGCACGCGGCTTTTCCCCACTGCTTTTGAAAGATGTTCGGTGTAAATTTGGATGGATTGGCGATACGGCGGTTCGTTCAAAACGGTAAAAACGAAATCAGGCTGCACCGTTTGGCAACTCGCCTGCAAATCCGCCAACGACGTCTGCTGCCCCAAATACACGACCCGAAACTGCCGACACCGCAACAAATACTGCATAAAAAGCAGGTTCAATTCTTGATTTTCATTTTCCGGGAGAAAAAGCAGGAAGGTGGTCGCGTCGCGTGGGATGTCCGAATTTTGATGGTCAATCGCGCAAATCAGTTTTCGACGCACGAGATTTCCGATAAATTTTTCGTGCACCGGACTGACTCCGCCGGTCAGCCAAAGCACATTCAATTTGTCCAAAAACGGGTAAACGAGTTCGAGCATCGTGTTTTCAAAACCATTTTCGGAGACGAAGTTTTTGAAAACGTACTCGAAAGCCATTTCATCCAAATTTATCATGGCCAAAGTGAGGGCGTCAATTTGGACGCTGGCATCGTGGTCGTGGTCGGCGATTTTTGCGACTTGCAAAGCCACATTTTCGGGGGTCATTTTGGCGATGTGGCTGATTTTCAGGCCTTGTTTATTCAACAAAGAAACATTGAAAAGATGCCGGACGTGGTCGTCGGTGTAAAATCGGATGTTGGTTTCGGTGCGGGCAGGCGAAATCAAGTTGTACCGCTGCTCCCAAATCCGAATGGTGTGGGCTTTGATCCCGGTGAGTTTTTCCAAATCCCGAATGGAATAGACAGCCATTTTTTTGGATTTACGATTTTAGATTGTTTAATGAAAACGCAGTCTATTGGCAAATGTTTAAACAATCAAGTTGTGTGCATTTAACACATAGTCCACATAGGAGTTTTCACATAGAAAACATAGACCTATTTATCAGTGAAATTCTATGTTTTCTATGTGAAAACTCCTATGTGGACTATGTGTTATCCGCCACAAAAAATCAATCGCCCCAGCCCGGTTCGTCGTCGTGTTTTGGTTTTGCTTGGAGCAGGCCGAGTTCTTTTTCCTTTTTGCAAGTGCCGCAGATGCCGTACAAATTCAGGGAATGATGGGTGATTTGAAAATTCAAAAGTTCGCCGACCATCGTTTTGATTTGCTGAATCCGCGGGTCGCAGAACTCGACGACTTTTCCACAGTGCGCACAAATGACGTGATCGTGTTGTTTGAAACCATAGGATTTTTCGTACTGCGCGAGGTTTTTTCCAAACTGGTGTTTTTTAATCAAATCGCAAGTCGTGAGCAAATCCAAGGTGTTGTAAACCGTCGCCCGACTGACCCGGTAATTCGAGTTTTTCATGTGGATGTACAAAGCCTCGGCATCGAAATGGTCGGTGCGTTTGTAAATTTCTTCCAAAATGGCGAAACGTTCGGGGGTTTTTCGCAGGCCACTTTTTTCGAGATAACCAGAAAATAGGTTTAAAACTTCTTTGATTAAATCAATGCGATTGGGTTGGACGCTCATTTTTTTACAAATTTTAAAAGCAAAGGTAGTTTTTGGAGGGTTTAAAAATTAAAAAGGGGCAAAAAGGTTGTGTGCCTTTTTACCCCTTTTTAATTTTTTCGAATCTATTTCTGCTTCATTTTCCTCAATATTTCCTCGAAAGTGCTACTGGCATCGCCGGATCGTAAGTGCCTTTGATGACCGGGCTTTGCCGATTCCCGGTGTACGTTCTGACCTGTTCAAAAACAAAATCGTACAATTCCTCGATGGTCACGATGCCGCTTTTGTCCTTGTCGGCCTCGCCTTTCAAACCGCGAATCAAAAAATGGGTAAAAACACCCTGCCGCAAACCTTGCGATTCCAACGAAGTTTCGTCCGATTTTGAAGACATAATTAATGCCGTGCCGGAGATAGTTTTTGCCAATTGTTGGTAATATTTGACCAATTCTGGTTCGGTTTCGCCACTTCGCATGGCAATAATGCCACCAGAATGGCAGGCGTCGGCGAGGCAAAGTTTGTATTTGGCATGGCATTTATTGAAACGTTCGGCGATTTCTTCGTGCGGGATTTTGTTGTTGAACCCATCAAAATCAATCGGCAAAAACGAGCCGTTCAAGCCGTGACCCGAAAAATAAAAGATGACCAAATCGTTGCTCGTCGCCCGTTCGAAAATTTCGTCAATTGCGGTGAGGACATTTTCGCGGGTCGCGTCTTCGTCAATCAAAAGCCGCAATTGTTCGTCGGGCAACGCGCCGCCTTCCAAACTTTTCAAAAAAGCGAAAAAACGGTAGGCATCGTCGTCGGTGTATCGAAGTGCTGGCATGTGGTTGTACGCCCCGACGCCGACGACAACTGCCCAAATTTTGGTTTCTTGCTTGACCTGTTCGATGACTTGTTTTTGCTCCTCGACGACTTCGGCGGAAGGTTTGTAATCGTTGGGCGTGTCTTTTCCCAAAAATTCGCCATCTTTCCAATAACCCGCGACCTCCGTGCCATCGTGAATGTATAAATTTCCTTTGCCGTTGAACGACCCATCTGCCCACTCGCCACGATATCTGTCGCCGTTGGCATAAACGCAAACGCCAAAACCGTTGGGTTTTTTGTCTTTAAAATCGCCCGTAAATTTCGCCGAACCTTCTTTATAAACGTAGGTGCCTTTTCCATTTTGGCAATCGCCTTCGATGCAGCCAGTTTTTGCACTTTCAATCAGGCTGCTGCCGATAAATTCGCCTTCGCGCCACTCGCCCTCTTCTTTTGAGCCGTCGGCGTGAAAACGCGTGCCTTGTCCGTGCGGGTAGTTTTCGGCAAATTGACCGACGAATTTGTCGGCGTTTGCAAAGTAAAAAGTGCCTTGGCCAGTGTATTTTCCGTTTTTGAAATGGCCTTCATATTTCGAGCCGTCGGGATAGGCGATTACGCCTTCGCCGTTTTTGCAGTCGCCGGAGAGGCAGCCGGATTGGATGTCCGTGCCGTCGTCCTGCCGTTCTTCCGCTTTTTTGGCAATGTATTCTTCCAAAATATTGCCGGCGGCGTCCACTGGTTTGCCTTTTTTCCAGATGCCGTTGCGTTTTGTGCCGTCGGGGTAAGTTTTTATGCCTTTGCCTTCGGGGTAGCGGTTGCGCCACTCGCCCTGATATTTTGAGCCGTCGGTGTATTGGCAAGTGCCGACGCCGTGGATTTCGCCATTTTTAAAATCGCCGATGTATTTCGCACCGGACGGATATTTAAAAATGCCTTTGCCGTTTTTGCAATCGCCGGAGAGGCACTGCGCTTCGGCATTTGAAAAAATGAAAATAGAAAGAATGGAAAAAAAGAAGTACTTCAACATTTTCGTTTCGCGTGGATTTGAATTTCAGAAAAACAGGCTGATTTTGTGGTCGGTGAAAGTCGGACAGATTAAATATTTCACCAAAATATTTCCATAAAATTAACCGAACTGCGGTAGGTTTTATTGTTTGTCAAAGAAAACGTATGAATAGTTTAGGCTTTTTGAAAAAAGAAAAACCGCCTCGGTTGGCCGAGGCGGTTTTTCAAAATCTGATTGAATTTTGTTTAAGATTCATCATTTATCATTTCAATTGACTTTTGGACGATTGACTGTAAAAACCCTTGAAATATTGAAGCCAAAACGAATCCCGCTCAACATTTGTCCATCCGTGCCTTTAAAAAACCAATCTTCGGAAGTTTCGGTAATAAAACCTTTGTAAGTCATGTCTTGTGAATTGGTGAAATGTAATTGAAAAACGTGGCCGCCCGTTTCAATATCAAAGCCAAGGCTCAATGAATTGTAATAAGTTGTGGCCAATTGATTGGGCAAAACATAATAGTATTCAGCATTGAGAGCCACACGTTTTGTCAATTTATATCGTCCGCCAACACCGATAGAAATAACATCGTTTTTATCTTCTTTTGTCAATGTTAAATTACGATGGATAAGCGTGGGCATAAGTTGCAATGAAACCCTTTCATTGAATTTTTTGGCAATCAACAATTGGTGGGTATAATAAAGCCGTTGAGAAAAAAAGTTTTCGCGGTCGCTGTCGCTAAATTTAATAGACTTTATTTGTGCATCAATCAAATAAGATAGAGAAATGGGCATAGTTTTCTTGCCAGTCGATTGTCGCAACACCTTGTATTTTGCAAAACCATCGTAGATTTTTTCTTTGCTGCTGCGCCCAACGCCAATCATTAGTCTATCCGTAATTCCATAATCAAAACCAAAACGGATAGACGCGCCATCCAAGCCCACTAAATCATAAAGTCCTTGCCGGAGTGGTGTAAATCGGTGGGAAATTTTAAAATCCAATATCCCACCTGCAGTGTTTTCAATAGAATGTCCATTAATAATTCTATTGGTTTTAAATGTTGCGGTGGTGTAATCGGTCGTTTCTTCTTCGCCGAGCATGGATAATAAATCCTCTTCTTTTTGAGCCGTTAAAAAATTTAAACTCAATAAGAAAACGATAAGAAGGGATAGACTTTTTTTCATAAATTTAGAGATTTTTTTATTTTACTTCAACGCAACGGCTCAATTGAACATCCATATTCAAACCGGAGCATTTACATTTTAAAGTTACTTTTTCACCGACGGGAAAATTGGTGCGCGGGTGTTTTGTCAAATTATCCAATTCGCAAACCACGCCAAACATTGCATCTGCGCCAGTATCTAAATTGACTTTATTATTGTTGCTTTCTTTTACAATCCCTGAAACGGAGATTGTTTTATCCAAAAATTTGGTGTTGGCTGCGGATTCGTCATTGCTAAATTGTGCAAACAAATCCGTAGAACTTATTTCAATATCTGCTT
The DNA here is from genome assembly GCA_031398055.1 of Saprospirales bacterium. GTDB lineage: Bacteria > Bacteroidota > Bacteroidia > Chitinophagales > Saprospiraceae > M3007. The sequence goes on from JANNMS010000148.1 coordinate 9,803, forward strand.
TTGCGGCGGTCATATTTTCGTGCGGCTTGTTCCACATATAATAACCAAAAGAACCGCCGACAACGGCCACTAATAATATTAAGGAAATTCCCTTTTTCATAATTAAAAAGTTGATTAGTTAATTGTTGATTTAGATAGGAATTTTTATAGATTTTATATAAAAGTCTTATCGCTGTAAATCAATTATTTTTCGCTCCTGCGTTTACCCAAGATTGGATTTTTTGTCTATCGCATTCACTTAATAAACCGCCATTTGTAATTGGTGGCATAGGATTAGAAGCATCGTTGGTTCGATTTACTAATTGGCCGCCCGTCGCAAAACCTTTCAATAAAGAATAAGACTCCATGGCTATTCCAGCTGTTCCACCCGTTCCGGTATGACAAGATAAACACTTATCATCCATAATTTTCTTTATCTCTACACTGTATCGCATATCCGTTGTATCACAAGTTGTATTTGGATACAAATCCTCTTCATTGTCGTAGTAACAAGACTGTTGTGTGGGTACTACTATTGTAATTAACAATAAAAAAAGCAGGCTTGCGCTTGCCACAAAATTGATTTTCTTTTTGGAATAAATCATTACTTGAATCAGTTTAATTTTCAAAAATTTAAGAGCAAATTTAATTAAAAAGTACAATTTCAAAAGCCAAAGAACTCTTGGAAAACTGACAAAACGGGATGTAAAAAAGCAAACCAAGTCTTTGGGTGACAAAAAATGACGGCAACTTTTTTGGGAATTTTAAATTTAAATGGTCGCAAATCTAAAATATCAGGGGCGGTTTGGAAACTTTGCCTCGCTGAACCAGTAAAAAAAGCTACTCAATATGGAATTTCAAGAACAGAAATGGAAATCGTACCTCAAAAAATTGGGCATCGGTGGCATCATCTTCTTCACAGTGAAAGGCACCCTCACGCTGCTATTTGGCAGTTATCTTGTCAATTTGCTCTGCAATTGAATTTTTTCGGTTTGTAAAAATTTTACAAATCTTGTAAAAATTTAAAAATTATTTGTTTTAAAAATACTTTTTGTTTTATCTTTGTAAGGCAAATCTTCTTTGCAGCACTACGATTTCCACATTCAAACCAATTTTTTAATGAATTTCCCACACAACCAACTTTCTTCACCATCTAAAATTTAAGTTATGAAAATTCTGAAAATTCTACTTTACATCGTGCTCGGTTTGGCTGGGCTGGTTGCGTTGCTTGGTCTGTTGGCCAAAAAAGATTATGTCATTGAGCGCACCATTGAAATTAAATCTCCAAAATCAATCGTAATTGAGCAGGTGACCGATTACCGAAATTTCAAAAAGTGGTCGCCGTGGGAAGGTCTTGACCCGAAAATTGTAATTAATTTTTCGGGTGAGCAAGGAAAAGTGGGGTCGGCTTATCATTGGAAGGGCAATGATCAAGTCGGGGTAGGCAGCATGACCTTGACCAATTTGACCGACAGCCGGGCGGATATGGAATTAAAGTTTATCGAGCCCTTTGAAAGCGTTGCTCCAAACTATTATACTTTTGATGAAAAGGATGGCATCACGAAAGTTTTGTGGGGCATTAAAATGCATATGCCATTTCCGATGAATGTTTCGGGGATGTTCATGGATATGGATAAGGCTTTGGGCGATGATTATAGTAAAGGATTGGTGAAACTGAAAAAAGTTTGCGAGGAACTCGCCGCCGTGAAAAAATACAAAGGCTATGAAGTGACTGAAAGCGAATTGCCAGTTCGGTATTATTCAGGCATTCGTTCAGTTGTGAAATTTGCAGATTTGCATGACTTTTTTCAAAAAAACATGCCCAAATCTGCTGAATTGACTGCTAAACAAGGCGCAAAAATTGATGGCCCGGCGACAGGTTTGTATTGGTATTACGATGAAAAAAAAGGACAAACAGACATGGCGACCGCTGTTCCGATTTCAGAAGCACAAAAATTGGGCAACGGTGTGACCGTTTTTACAGTTGGTGGTGGCAAAGCTGCGACCATAAATTATTTCGGAAATTATGAAAAAATAGGCGACGCACACATGGCGATGGATGAATTTATGACCGAAAAAGGTTTGGAACAAATCCCGCCCGTCATCGAAGAATACGTCACTGACCCGATGGTTGAAAAAGACACGAGCAAATGGTTGTCGCGGGTAATTTATTTTACAAAACCAAAAGCATCGGCAGTCGAAGAGCTGAAAAAATAAGGTTTTAAAGTTTTTCTGGCTACCCCAAAAAAGAGGCTGCCCCGCAAGTTTCCTTGTGGGGCAGCCTCTTTTTTGCCCAAAACTGGATAAAAATTACGCGGCCATAGCCAATCTCGAATAATTCAAGATATTCGTAATTGATGCGGGAGCGGGATTGAATTGCACTTTTGGCAACATCATTTTTCCCATCAAAACTTCATCCAAAACTTGGCGCATTTCAAAATCGGCGGCGATGTTTTCGGCCACCGTTCTTGCTTCCTCTCCATCCATTTCGCGGTAGATGAAAGGCAGCAATGAATCATATTTGTTTAAAAAATCCATAGGCATTTGACCTTAAATTTATAAGAAGATTGATTTGTAAAACTCAAACGTAAAACCGGTCTTGGAGTTGGATTATTGCTATTTCACAAAAAAAATTTCGTTAAACCCGTAGTTTGCTCCCCCCTGACAGAATATGATTTGGTTGATTGGTTATTAGTTATTGGGAAATAAGTTATCGGCTTCAAATCTAATTACCAATTTTCCAATAACAAATAACCAATTCCCCTATCTTCGTCCACAAACTTTTCAAATGGCACTCCTCCCAGCAAATCGGCTCAAATTATATCGAAATTTCAAAGCCATCGAAGCGGGCGACTTTTATGGCATTGTCCGCTATTTTGAACGCTTCGAAGATGATATCGAGGAACTTGACTTTGAGGAATATTTCGATTGCACGGTTGCCTACACCCATGCACTTTTTGAAATTGGCGAGTTCAGAAAACAAATCGTCATGGCCGACCACCTCCTCGAAACCATTATTTCTAACAATATTCAATTTTGGGGCGGCGAAGATTTGTACGCCAAAGTTTTGTTTCGCAAGGCAAGCGCACTTTTCCAAATTCATGAAATCGGCCAAGCCACCCACATTCTCCGCGAAATTTTGAAAATGCACCCCAACCACCACGAATCGGCGCGTTTTTTACAAAAATGCCTGCTGGTTCAACGCCCGGCGTGGCTCTCGAAAGCTCGAAATATGACGCTTGCTTTGATTTTGCTTGCTGCATTTTCCATTGCTGCCACCGAAATTTTTGTCATCAAACCATTTTTTCCGGATTCGTATCCAGTGGCGCGGTGGGTGCATTTTGGTTTGCTTTTTGCCTCGTTGGCTATTTTGGCCGTTTCGGAAGGTTTGCATTTTTGGAGATGTTTTCGGCAAGTTCAAAATTTCAAAAAACTATGTCGCCGCCGTCGCCCGAACGCTTGAAAAAGTCTTGTCATCCGACTGCCGCTTCCTGTTTCTTCCTTTCCGTTTTCTAAAAATGGCTTGGCACGTCCGCCGAAAAACTATCTTTGAGGCGATAAAAGTTATAAAAATATGCAAAACCGCACCCGCCGCTATCTTTTTGCCGCTTGGGCAGATGTCGAAAGACTCGATTTTGAATACCTCGAAAAGGTGTGCGACCGATTTTTTATCCTCGTGCCGGAATCGCTTCGGCAAGTACCCTTTCCCTTGGTCAAACGTTTGCAGCGGCTGGGAAAAGGCGTGAAATGGATAGCAATTTCCGAAAATGCACTCGCCACCCTGCCCATGCAATTGGCGTTTTTGATGGGAAAATTGCACCAAAAACTGCCCGCCGACATCGAATTTGCCATCCTGTCCGACGACGAAAGTTTCGACCCGCTCGTTCAATTTATTTTTGAAAAAGACAGAAACTGCTTCCGAATCCGAGTTTCAAAAGCAAAAGAAACTTTGCCCGCCCCCGAAAATGAAATGGCCGAAACCGTTTTGACAAAAATTGCAACCGTCCATTCGATCGGTCAAAACGGCAACAAAAAATCAATTTCGAACGGCGAAATCCGCCTCGAAAACACGCACCCCGCTGCCACCGAAACTGTCTCCGAAGAAAATAATGTAAAAAGAACGGCTTCCGATGTCATCGAACGTCTGATTCGCACTGGCAACCGCCCGCAAGAATTGACAACTTTAAAACAGTATATTTCGCTCAGCAGCACGCCGAATTCGCCCGGTTTGGTGGAAAAAGTGGTCACTTTCATGGCCATGAACAACGAAATCGAAATCCAAGAAAAAGAAGTTGTTTACCATTTTTAAATGTTTTTACGCCAATTATTTTATGCTCTGCCGCCCAGAATGCGGTTCCTCGCCCGCCGGATTTGGTATTTTCCATCAGATTTTTTCAACAGTTTTTTTAAAAAAATTTCAGGAAAAAACACAACGGAAATCGCCCCGCCGAAAGGCATGATTTTTACCGGCAGTGGCGATTTTTTGGCAGACGGAAAAAAACTAGTCATTGATTTTCAAGAAGTTGCGTTTTTAAAACCGCACCACCGAGTTTTGGATGTGGGCAGTGGGATTGGTCGCGTGGCCGTTCCGATGGCCGATTTTTTGACAAAAAATGGAAGTTACGAAGGCTTCGATGTCGTGGAAAAAGGCGTGGTTTGGTGCCATGAAAATGTCTCGTCGCGGCATCCGAATTTTAGATTTTTGCACATCCCATTGAAAAATGATTTGTACACCGACGACGGCTCGGATGCCTCCAATTTTATATTTCCCTACCCCGAAAATGCGTTTGATTTTGCTTGTGTCATCTCAGTTTTTACCCACATGTTGCCCGGCGAAGTGGCACGATATCTTTCTGAAATACATCGCGTTTTGAAACCCGGCGGGACAGTTTTTGCCACATTTTTTCTGTTTGATTCTCCGGAACGGTTGGCAAAAAACGAAGGTTTTTCATTTCCACATTTCTTTGAAAACCATGCACTTATGGACAAAAAAGTGCAGGCTGGCAACGTGGCTTTTCACGAAAAATGGCTGGCCGCGCACACTTCCAATTTTAAAATTTTGGGGAAATATTTTGGCTACTGGGATAGCCGGGAAAAATCAAATTGCCTAAATTTTCAGGATGTCGTCGTTTTGCAAAAACAATATTGAGTAAAAAATTTGCTCAAAATTGTGCAAGATTGCTCAGCACATCATATCCTTTTTTTACCTTTGCTTTCCGAAATTTCAAAACCTGACAGAAATAAATTCTGTTTGGCTACCGAAGTTTCCTATCCCCACAAAATTAAAGTTTAGAAAAAATCAAAATTTCTCACCAAGTGCGGTTCATCTTCTGTTGATTTTGAAAATATCGCACATTCAACCACATCCAAAAAAATGGAAGTTGCAACACAAACCCGCCCAAAATTTAAGGTGAAAGACATTTCACAAGCCGATTGGGGGCGCAAAGAAATCACCCTCGCCGAAGCCGAAATGCCCGGTTTGATGGCACTCCGCGAAGAGTTCGGCGCGTCGAAACCATTGAAAGGCGCGCGCGTCGCGGGTTGCCTGCACATGACCATCCAAACTGCGGTTTTGATTGAAACCCTCGTCGAATTGGGCGCGGAAGTTTCGTGGTCATCTTGCAATATTTTTTCCACGCAAGACCACGCGGCTGCTGCGATTGCGGCGGCTGGCATCCCGGTTTACGCTTGGAAAGGCATGACCGCCGAGGAATTTGACTGGTGCATCGAGCAGACTTTGTTTGCTTTTAAAGGCGAAAAACCGCTCAACATGATTCTCGACGACGGCGGCGATTTGACAAATATGGTGCTCGACCAATTCCCGGAATTGATTCGCGGCATCGGCGGTATTTCGGAAGAAACGACCACCGGCGTCCACCGTTTGTACGAACGCGTGGCAAAAGGTACGCTTCCGTTGCCCGCGATCAACATCAATGACTCGGTGACCAAATCGAAATTTGACAATAAATATGGCTGCAAAGAGAGCCTCGTGGATGCCATTCGCCGCGCAACCGACATCATGATGGCCGGAAAAGTGGCAGTTGTGGCAGGTTACGGCGACGTGGGCAAGGGCTCGGCGGCTTCGCTGCGAGGTGCGGGTGCGCGGGTAATTGTTACTGAGATTGATCCGATTTGTGCTTTGCAGGCCGCGATGGATGGTTTCGAGGTCAAAAAAATGGAAAATGCCATTCCCCGCGCCAACATCGTGGTGACGGCGACCGGCAACGTGGACATCGTGACCGAGCGGCATTTCAAAATGATGAAAGACAAAACCATCGTTTGCAACATCGGCCACTTTGACAATGAAATTGATATGGCGTGGTTGAACAACACGCACGGCAAATCGAAAATTGTCATCAAACCGCAAGTTGACATGTACAATATTGACGGCAACGATATCATCGTTTTGGCGGAAGGTCGGTTGGTGAATTTGGGTTGCGGCACAGGTCACCCGTCGTTTGTGATGTCCAATTCTTTTACAAATCAGGTTTTGGCGCAACTCGAATTGTGGCAAAATGGCGACAAATACGAACACCAAGTTTATATGTTGCCAAAACATTTGGACGAAAAAGTGGCGCGTTTGCACCTCGCCAAAATCGGCGTAGAACTCGAAGAACTCAATCAAAGTCAGGCCGATTATATCGGTGTGAAAGTGGATGGGCCATTCAAACCGGAATATTATCGTTATTGATTGGAGGGCGAAATTTATTTCGCCTAAAATTGGTCGGAATAAATTCCGACCTCCAAGAAAAAGAGCCAACCTGAATTTTCAAGTTGGCTCTTTTTTTTAAATTTTCTTATTTTTGTAGAACTTTCGTAATCTAAAATAAGGAATTTATTAAACAAGAAATAAATTATTGGACAACTATCGAAATGACTTCCTGCCCAAATTCACTTTGAATTTTCAATTGATAAATGCCTTTGGCCAATCCCAAATTTTCAAAAGGCAAACTTGAAAAACCTGCTCCGGAACGCATTTCAAAATTTTTCACCAACCTACCCGCAGCGTCCAGCAAATCGAAACGGACTGTTTGTGATTTTGGAAAATTCATTTCCAACAAAAAATCCCCGACGGTCGGATTTGGCAAAACGCGGATGTTTTTTACAAAATTCGGGTCGGTCGCAGCGACGGTTTGGATATTCACCGTGACCGTTTTTTCAGAAATCCGGCATTTGTTTTCCGCTTTCAATTTGACATTAAAATTCCCGACGCTCGAATAAATATGCACCGGATTTTTCTCCGTCGAAGTCGTGCCGTCGCCGAAATCCCAAAAATATAAATTTGCCGAAATGCTCGTGTTGATGAAAGTAACTGAATTTTGGTCAATCGTCTGCGTAAAATTGGCGAGCGCCAAATTTGCCACCGGCAAAATTCTAATCAAAGTATCCGCGCCCAGCGAATTACTGACAATCAGCCGAACGGTTTTGTTGCCCTGCGTGATGTACCAAACCTCGTGCGGTCCGGGGCCGGTTGCTGTCCCCGGATTGGCCTGTGCCCCGAAACTCCATTTGTATGACAATAAATTTCCGGTCGAATTTTGGGCAAAAAAAGCAGTGTCCAAACGGCACAAAGTATCCACTGGCAAGTTAAAAATCGCAGTCGGCGACGCGACATCATATTCTAAAATCCGTACGTTGTCCAAGAAAATATTGTTGCCGTTGTCGTTCACCCCGGTGAACCGAATGATGATGGTTTGATTTTTAAATTGTTGTAAATCAATGATTTCCGTGCGCCAGTCGCCCGCATCATTTGGGAAAAACGGGTTGTTGGTCGGCGTGGTGGTCGCCAATTCAGGGTCAGATTTTTCAAAAACCGTTATCGGCGCAGTGTTCAAATTACAATCGGTGAAAACATCCACCCGCAACCGCTCGACCCGCGCTGCCGCTGATTTGGCGTGGGCCAAAGAAAAAGCCAAACCCGGTTTTACCACACCGGTCAAATTCACCGGAATCATGTGCAAATGGTCTTCCTCGCCGCGATTTGTGTAGGAATATGCGTTCAAAAAAGTGGCCGTCGTGTTGTTTCCAGTCGTTCCGGTGGCGGTGGTTTGCGCCCAAGTTATCGCATCGTCGGGGTTGTCAATCACCCAACCGACGGGTGGAAACGCAGGTAAATTTTGAAAATTCATGCTGTAAAAACCCATCGCAGGTTGGGTGACGATGGGAAAATACTGTTTCAAAGTATCATTAAAACCCACAAAATCGCCCGGCGCGGTGACCCAAACTTTCAAATTCAAACCGATGCCAGACAAATTCATGGCTTGTTGAAATTTGAATTCAATGGCTTCCCCAACGCCAATTTCGGGCAGCGGTTCAGTTACAATTGCTTGATTTTCAATTTGATAAGAAGCCGTCGCGCCGGAAATCGGCTGCAATCCATCGTTGTAAATTCCTATTTTTAAATCTTGTGAAAACGAATTGCATTTCACAATCGAATTGACCGCCGGTTCTAAAATATTGCCGAGGCTTGCGTCAAAATCCTGTGGGCAATTTTGCAAACCGCCGGGATATCGAATTGCAATCGTTCGTTGGCTGGCCAAACCCGTTTTGGAATCGGAAGTGCGGGCGGCGAGCCATTTTTCAGCGGCCGCATTTTGGATAAAAAAAGTTTGCAGCGAGTCAATTTTTGAAGAAACAATTTCCATGTATTTTTTTCCCAACAAATAAATATCGGTGGTCAAAGTATCGCTCGTGGCTCGGTATTTCACCGTCATCGAATCTGGGCAAACGCGCACGACTTCCAAATTTGACGGCTGAAAAACGATGGAAAATGGCAAATTCATTGGAAAATCTTGGCCACTGCGACTGATTTTCAACTTGGCTTGGCTCGTGATTTTGCCGCCCGGTACTTTCCATTCGTACATTCTTTGATTGCCCGGGACGGTTGCAACATTTGAAAAATTGGTGCCGTCGGCTGCGTAACTCAACTCAAAATTTCCGGCATTTCCAAAAGCATCCCAATGAATTCGTTCGGTCGTTCCCGGCGCAAAACCCTCGCCGCCGCCGGGGTAGGTGATTTCAACTTCGTCGCCCTGAAAATCCCAAACCACAAAAAATTCCTGCGGACCGAACGGCACTTCAAAACCCGCGACGCGGAAAAACCATTTCCCGGCAGCTGGATTTTCGAGGGCAATTTGTTCGACATTATTCAAATGATCAAAACCTTTCCCGGCAGTGTTGTTTAAAGTTGAAATATTTGGCGTCGGGTCGAGGAGAAATGGGAAATGTTCCGTGCCGCTGCCATCCGTTGCCAAAAAATCGAGGTCGTTGACCAAAGCCCGGTTTGTATTTGTGCTGGCTGGCTGGTCTGGCCAATAAATCATGACTTTTGCTTGCCGAACATTTTGTGGGATGTCGAGCAAAAAATTGAACACACCGTCTTGCCCAACCGATGCTTTTAACCAACGATTTTCTTCCAAAACCTTCACGGCGCGGTAGGCGTTGACGTGTCCCCAGCCAAATTTGAAATCGGGGCCAGGCGTGCCCATTTCGTTGGCCGTCGCCAGCATCGCTACTTTTAACAAAGCCGACGGTGCGATTTCATTATTTTTTTCCCGAAATGCTTGATGCAATTGCGCCATGCAACCTGCGATGCCCGGTGCCGCGCCGGACGTGCCGCCAAAAACTTGGTATCCATTGTTTTCCGAAGTCGAGCCTTGGTCTTGGCCGTGTGCCGAAATGTCAGGTTTCAACCGTCCGTCGTGCGCTGGGCCGCGGCTCGAACTCTCCGCCAAACTGCCGTCGGCGTACAAATTTGCGGTGGCGATGACGTTTTTTCCCATTTTATGACCGCCAGTAACGTTGCCCCACTGGTCGCCCGCGCCGTATCCACAATCTGCTGGATTGTTGTTGCCAGCAGAGAAAACGTGCATCAAAGTTTTGTTCTCAAATACTTGACGGTCAACGGTTTGCGTGGCTGTCGTGTAGCCAACATTGCACCCGTCGGAGTATGAAGAATTGGTGACGAGCACCCCATTTTGGAAGTGCAAATCCATCGTATTGTCCTGAAAATTATTGACATAATTGACGGTAAATAAATCAGAACCAGAGGCCATGCCTTTTTGATTTGGGTTCAAATTTCCAGCCCCGGTCATGATTCCGCTGACCCCGTCGCCGTGCGTTTGGCCGGGTTGCAGGGTGGCGAGATTCGTAATTCTACCTTGAAAATCAATGTGCGGCCCGACCTGCCCGTCGTCGCGGCAAAGCACGGCGAGACCTGCGCCGTTGTATTTTCTGCCCATCGGGCTGTCGCTGTCCAACAAATTGGAACGGTGAATCGAACGCCCACCGGTGTCTTCCGGTTGGCCGGGCGGCGCAATCAGTTCGAGCCATCGGACAAACTGCATGGCCGCGATTTCTGCGATTTCATCTGGGAAAATTTCCACTTGCAAAATACCATTTTGATTGCCTTCAAAACTCACCACGATTCCTCGTTCGCGGCACATTTTGGCGGCTTCGGAAATCGAAATGTGTGGGTAGGTTTGCAAAACGACCTCAATTTTTTCGCCCCTTTTTGCCCACTCGCCGAACGGTTTTTCGCGGAGCGAGGGCGCAATTTTCCAATCGGATTGCACGGCGGCGAGGCTGCGGGGTTTGTATTTTTTTAAAAAATTTAAATCAAAATTGGTCGGAATACCTACCAAATAGGTGCCAAAACTGACGTATCCGAAAAATTGGAGACCTGCGCCGGACATTTCGCGGCGAGCCAATTCGGTGGGAATTTCCTGAAATTGGAGATACCGGAAATATAAATTTTGGGAAATTTCTTCGGCTGCCGGGTGGCTTTTTTCGGCGAGTATTTTTTCAAAATTTTCTGGAAAAATTTCGGTGTGGCCGAGAAATCGGACGCGAAAATCGCGCTGCGCGGTGGCGGTCGAGGAAACAAAAAACAGCAAACCTGCGATGCAGAGTTGGGTAAAAAGTTTGGTCATTTCACAAAAAGATTGATTTGGAAAAAAATTGTGTGTGGCGAAGATAGGGAAATGATGAACAGATGAAAGGTGGGTTTTGTATGCTTAATTTGGCAAACATGAACGTTGTATTGCATTACCGGTCTAACAAATTTGGGTATTTTTGCCCCACAATTTTCAACATGCTTTCATCTGCACTCGCCCCCGTCGGCCAGCCATTTCACATCAAATTCCACTCAAAATCGCAGCCGAGTTTCAACAAAAACTTCGATGCACTGATTCGTGCCATGCACGACTGGAAAGCGGCTGGTTACGAAGTTTATATTTTTTCGGAAAATGCCAAACAACTCACGCGTCATTCTCCGGCGATTCGAAGTGCTTCTTCATAAAGTGATTTGTGCAGCCGAAAACCTGTTTTTGTAAGCAATTCATCCATGATTGGCTTGATTGATGGAAAAATCCCGATTGCTTTTGCCTGAAAAAGTACACCAAGCAAACCCGTAACTTGGATGCCCAAATTTTTTGCTTTTTCTCGGCCTTTTCGTTCGTCCATGAGCAGATAATCTGCATGGATTTCGATGGCCAAAACGATGGCTTCGGACTCGCCCAAATCAAGCGTTTCGCAAAGCAGGGTGACTTGTTGCCGGTCTTTTGCCTGTTTGATTTCCAACCAATCAAAACGCAGCAGTGCCCGGCGTTGCGGTTCCAAAATTGCCAATTCGTCCCAAACGGCTACCGGGACAAGGATTTTGCCAAAAATGGCTGGTAAAATTTCGATTTTACCAATTTGCAACAAATTGGTGATGACGGAGGTGTCGCTGACAATTATCATGGTTTCAGCAGGCCAAGAGTGCGGAGGTCGTCGTGCAAATCCTGCACACCATAATCAATGGACACATTGCGTTTGGCGAGTTCTTTTTGAAATGAAATCCGGTCAATGCCAGCCAATCGGCGTGCCTGACCCATCGTGAGCCGCGAATTTGAATATAAATAAATGGCAATTTCAAGCCGCAAATCGGACGCACTGAATTGTGCCTGTTCGAGTACTTGCCCCGGAATAACCAAATCAACTGTCATTTTTGGATGGATTTAGGGTTCAAAGATAGCGTTTTTTGCTTTTTTTGATGCTTTTAAAAAACAGAGGCTGTCAATTCAATTCTGTCCACCGTCCTAATTTTCCTATTTTTGCCCCACAATTTTCAACATGCTTTCATCTGCACTCGCCCCCGTCGGCCAGCCGTTTCACATCAAATTCCACTCAAAATCGCAGCCGAGTTTCAACAAAAACTTCGACGCACTGATCCGTGCCATGCATGACTGGAAAGCGGCGGGTTACGAAGTTTATATTTTTTCGGAAAATGCCAAACAACTCACCCGCCTCGAACATATTTTCAAAGAATTGAAAGCGCGGGTCGAGTGGCTGCCGGTCGAAATGGCGATTTCCGAGGGTTTTGTGGACGAGGATTTGCGCGTCGTTTGCCTCACCGACCACCAGATTTTCCAACGTTTTCATCCGTCGCGGCTGCGCACCGGTTTTACAAAAGAACAATCTTTGAACGTCCGGCTGCTCCGCGAACTCCAACCGGGCGATTTCGTCACGCACATTGACCACGGGATTGGGCAATTTTCGGGTCTGCAAAAAATTGAAATCGGCGGCCAAACGCAGGAAGCGGTGCGGCTTTTTTACAAAAACAATGATGTTTTGTACGTTTCAATTCATTCTTTGCACAAAATTTCAAAATACGTCGGCAAAGAAGGCAGCGAGCCGCAACTCTCCAAACTCGGCTCCGATGCATGGAAACAACTCAAAGCCCGCACGAAAAAGAAGATAAAAGACATCGCCGCCGACTTGATAAAACTGTACGCAAAACGCCGCGCGACCCCCGGTTTTGCTTTTCCGCCCGACGATGTGATGCAGGAAGAATTGGAGGCCTCGTTTTTTTACGAAGACACGCCCGACCAATCGAAATCAACGCAGGACGTGAAAAACGACATGGAAAAACCGCATCCGATGGACCGTTTGATTTGTGGTGACGTGGGTTTTGGGAAAACTGAGGTCGCGGTGCGGGCGGCTTTCAAAGCGGTTTCGGCTGGAAAACAGGTGGCGATTTTGGTCCCGACGACCATTTTGGCACTCCAACATTGGAAAACTTTTGGCGAGCGGCTGCAAGATTTTGGGGTTACGGTGGATTATGTCAACCGTTTTCGGACGACCAAAGAACGCCGCGAGACGTTTGAAAAAACGGCTTCCGGGCAGGTGGATATTTTGATCGGGACGCACGCGCTGCTGAGTAAAGATTTGAAATTCAAGGATTTAGGTCTGTTGGTGATTGACGAAGAGCAAAAATTCGGGGTGGCGGCGAAAGAAAAACTCCGCACGTTTGCCGTCGGCGTGGACACTTTGACTTTGACGGCAACGCCGATTCCGCGCACCCTGCAATTCAGTTTGATGGCCGCCCGCGATATGTCCATCATCCGAACGCCACCGCCAAACCGGCAGCCGATTCATACCGAAATCAGGGTTTTTGATGACGACTTGATTCGGGACGCAATTTTTAATGAAATCCACCGCGGCGGGCAGGTGTTTTTTGTCCACAACCGGGTGGCCGATTTGCCAAAAGTGGTCGAACTTTTGACCAAACTTTGCCCAAATGTGGACATCGCGATGGCGCACGGACAGATGGAATCCGACCATTTGGAAAAAGTGCTGGTGGAATTTATTGACAAAAAACACGACGTTTTATGTTGTACAAATATCATCGAAACGGGTCTCGACATTCCCAATGCCAACACGATGATTATCAACCGGGCGGATATGTTTGGATTGAGCGATTTGCACCAATTGCGTGGCCGGATTGGCCGCTCGAATGTCAAGGCTTATTGTTATTTGTTTGCGCCGCCGATGTCCGTTTTGACGCCCGACGCCAAAAAAAGGTTGAAAACGATAGAAGAATTCAGTGAACTCGGCGGTGGTTTTCAGGTGGCGATGCGCGATTTGGATATCCGGGGCGCGGGCAATTTGTTGGGCGGCGAGCAGTCCGGTTTTATCGCAGATATCGGTTATGAAACGTACCAAAAGATATTGGACGAGGCCATCCGTGAACTAAAAGAAACAGATTTTAAAGACTTATTTAAAGATGAAATAGCGAAAAGAGGGGATTACGTTCGGGACGTAACAATAGAAACAGATATAGAAATGCTTATTCCCGGCGATTATGTATCGAACACACAAGAGCGTTTTAATCTTTATACTGAATTGGGCGAGATAACAACTGAGATAGAAATTGAGAAATTCGCGGCACGTTTGCAAGACCGTTTTGGGAAAATACCAAAACCAGTTTTTGCACTTTTTGAGGCTTTGCGTTTGCAATGGATGTGCAAAAAACTGGGCTTCGAGCGGCTCAATTTGAAAGGCGGAAAACTCCGCTGCTACTTTTTGGCCGACGCGCAATCCTCGTTTTTCGAGACCCAACAATTTAAAAAGGTGGTCAAATTCGTGGGCGAAAAGGGCAGAATTATGGGAATTTCGTTGAAACAGACGCCACGGGAACTGATTTTGGTGCAGGATGAAATTCGGGGGTTGAAAGCGGTGAAATCGACTTTGGAGCAGATAATAATGGTGGTTTCCGGTTGAAAAATTTCATAATTCCCCCGCAATCCCAACCGTCGAACCCGCCACTTCCACCGCTTCTGCAAACAAATTTTCCGTTTCAACTTCTTGATTTTCAGCAGTTTGAACCGCGGCAGGTTCTTTGAAAAAGTACCGTTGAAAAATCAGAATGCACAAAACGCCGACCGTGATTGCGGCGTCCGCGATATTAAAAATCGGGCTGAAAAACAGGAAATTCTCTCCGCCGAGTTGCGGAACCCAATCCGGCACCACAAAATTATGAATCGGGAAATAGAGCATGTCCACCACTTTTCCATGTAAAAAAGTACCATAACCATCGCCCGGCGGCACCAATTCGGCCACTTCCCCGCCGATGTGCTGCGAATCCGTAAAAATCATCCCGTAAAATGCGCTGTCGATAATATTTCCAATCGCCCCGGCAGTAATCAATCCCACGCTGAGCAAAAAACCTTGCGGCGCACCTTCTTTCGCCATCGCCCGCAAATACCAAATCAAACCGCCGACCATCACAATCCGAAACATGCTCAACAACAATTTGCCGTATTCCCAATCGAACGTGATGCCGAAAGCCATGCCTTCGTTTTCCACAAATTTGAGGTACGCCCAATCCACGCTGTCGCCGAAAAGGTTGGTTTCTTGGCCATATTCGTAATTCAATTTGATGTGAAATTTCAGCCACTGGTCAAGCACCAGCACCACAAAAACCAAAAGGGCGACTTTGTTCAACGGTTTCAAAATGATAAAATTTTTTATATTTTTTTGGAAAAAACGGATTGCAATTCGCGAAAACGAGGTGCAAATAAACGACAAAAGTCACTTTGCCGCACGACCGAAATAATCGTCAATCGTTTTTCTCCGAAAATCAAAAATCATGTGCAACTGTTTTTTGACAAAAAGCCAATGCGCAAAACCGCCCAGCCAGCCGAACGGCAACCGGTACGTGACCAGATCGGTCATTTCCACGCCGCCCGGAACTTCCCGAAAATGGTGTTCGTGGTGCCAGATCGAGTAAGGCCCGACGCGTTGTTCGTCCACAAAAAATTGGCGTGGCTCGACGTGCGTGATTTCAGTCATCCAAAAAAGCGGGATGCCCAAAAGTGGCCGGACGGTGTAGGTGATGATTTGCCCAGGGTAGGCTTTCGTTAAAAATTCGGGGTCGGAAGTGATCCGAAAATCCATGTATTCCGGGGTGATCTCGCGCAGGTTTTTGGGCGACGAAAAAAAATCCCACGCCGAGTCAAGCGGAATGGGCAGGGTTTGTTTCCTTTTTAAGGTGTAAACGGCCATTTTTTGAAAGATTTTAAAAGTTTTTGCAAGCGAAACAGGACGGATAAATGGAGGTTCAATATTTACCCGTCTTAAAAAAATGAATTTCCGCTGCCCCACAAATTTTACATTTGCATCAACCAATAATTTTTTCTCAAAAAAAATGGACACACTTCCTCCCATCCCAATCAAAAAACACCGCTCCTTTTTTCGGCGGCTGCTCGTTTTTTTCCTCGTTTTCATCGGCCTGATTTTGTTGGGTTTGGTGGTCACGGCGGCGTTTTTCCAAAAACAGGTGACAGAAAAAATCCTTTCCAATTTGCGAAAAACTTTGAAAACTGAGTTGCAGGTGCGCGACCACAAATTGTCCTTGCTTTCCGGTTTTCCGGATGCTTCGTTGGATTTGAAAGGTGTTCGATTGGGTGGTGCGTTCGGCGGAAATTTGTTGGAAGCCGAGCAATTGTCCTTTCGTTTTGAACTTTTCAGTTTGTTTTCCGACAATATTTTGGTCAAATCTGTGGTCGTCCGCGACGGTGCTTTGGTTTTGAAAACCAACAAAAACGGGCAGCAGAATTATGAAATTTCAAAAGACGTCACACCTGCCAAAACTTCAAAACCTGCGGAAAACAATGCTTCTATTGCTTTGCAAAATGCTGATTTTCAAAACATTGAGTTGATTTACGAAAATAAGCAGACCAATCAGGCGATACGTTTGGAAATCAATCAAGCCGATTTTTCGGGCAATTTTTCGGCAAAAAAATTCAACCTCGTCAGCCACGCCGATTTTGTTTTTGACTTCGTCGAATCGGACAGCACACGTTATTTGGCGGGTGAAAAAATGAATTACACCGCCTCGTTCGACGTGGATTTGACCCAAGATTTGTACAATTTGCAGTCGGTCGAGGCCAACCTCGGCGGCAACGTTTTTCAGGTTTCCGGCATCGTCATCAACAAGCCGGATTTCACGGATTTCAATTTAAAAATGGACAGCAACGAGGGAGATATCTCCATGGTTTTCAACCTTTTACCTCAAAAATTCCATGATTATTTTTCTGATTTTCAAAGCAGCGGAATGTACGCCTGCTCCGGCACGGTGAAAGGTCGGCTGTCAAAAACGCAGACGCCGACCACGACTTTTGGCGTGCGGCTGCGCGACGGCAACGTGACTTCCGACAAACTCCAAAGTCCGCTCCGCCACGCAAAATTGCAGGCCATGTTCACGGCTCGCCCCGATGGTTTGGCAAATTTTGAAATCACGGGTTTCGAAGGTGATTTTGGCGGCTCGCCCTTTCGTTTAGACTTGAAAATCAACAACTTAGATGACCCAACGGTAGATTTGAAAACGAGCGGCACGCTGCCACTCGCCGCAATTTGGGGACTTTTTGACCTGCCGGAAATCAGCGACGGAGATGGTTTTTTACAAATTCCCTCGCTCGAAATCCATGGAAAATACGCCGACATGATTTCGATGAACCGCATCCCGTTCGTCACTGCGACGGGGCAAATGATTTTTCAAAACGCGGAATTGACTTACAATAAAATCCCTGTGCAGTTTCAAAACGGCGCGCTGCGGCTGGCTGGAAATGATGTTTTTGCAGAAAAAATAAACCTGCGGTTGGGTGAAAGTGAGATTTTTTTGGATGCCGCCGCTCGAAATTTGCTGCCAGTTTTGCTGGCCGATTCTTTAAATTCGGAACAGGCGCGGCTTGATTTTACTGGAAAAATGGCGGCTCGGAAACTCAATGTTTCAGAATTGATAAAAATGTTTTCGATTGCCGACACCACAAAAATTGCCAGCCCGCAGATTTTAGACTCGATGAAAATTGCCCGAACTGTCGAACACGAAAGTGTCACCGGGAAGTTGAACGGCATTTTTGAGGCAAAAATTGACGAGTATATTTTTGAAAAAATCACGGGGAAAAATTTTTCGGGAAAAATTGCTTTTGACCAAAACGTGCTGATGTTGAAAGGCGAAACCGAAACGATGGGTGGAAAAATTGCGGTCGAGGGCGAGCACAAATTTGACAAACAACCCAGCCTGCAACTTCGCTGCGCTATCCAAAATATAGATTTAAAAACGTGTTTTGAGCAGTTCGACAACTTTGATTTGGATTTTATCACCGCCGAAAATTTGAAAGGTCGGCTTGATGCGCGGGTGGCGGCGTGGGCTTTTTGGAATGAAAAAGGCGAATTTTTGGAAGACAAAACGCGCGCTCTCGTTGATTTGACGGGCAAAAACGGCGAACTCGGCGGGGTGAAAATGTTCGAGGAATTTTCAACTTATATCCATTTGGAAGATTTGAAACGAGTGAAATTTACCCAAATCCAGAATTTTTTTGAGGTCTCGAACCGCCGTTTGATTATCCCAACCATGTTTATCCAAAGCAACGCGGTGAACATGACGGTTTCCGGAACGCATACTTTTGACGGCGCGATTGATTATAAAATCAAGGTAAATGCCGGGCAAGTTTTGTTGAACAAAATGAAAAAACATGATTCTGGCCTCGACCCGCTGCCCGTCGGGGGTGGGGTTTTTAACCTTTTTTATGTGGTAAATGGCACGACCGATAAATTTGATTACCACCGCAGCAAAAAAACGGTGAAAGCAGAATTTGAACGTGGCGAATCGCAGAAACGCGGGATGGCTTCGCGGTTGGATTATGTTTTTGAAACGGCTCCGAAATTTCCGGAAATTGTTAGTTTTTTGGAACGGCCGGAGAATAATCGGGAGCGTGAATAACAAGTTCAAATAGCCTTTTAAGTTGCCAAAAGAAATTTATCGAGTCTTTAAAATCTTATGGATTTCAAACATCAAAATATTTGCTTTCAATTCTTTAAGTTTTCCACATTCAAAAAAAATGCCAGGTGCTCAAAGCACCTGGCATTTTTTTTTCAACCGAAGCCCAAAACTCACCGAACATAAACCCCAAACCATTTGCATTCCTTCACCACTTCTCCGTAAAATTCCGTGCCCGAAAATTCATTTTTCAATAAAAGGTAGTACGTTTTGAACTCCGGCGGCAGCACCGGGACACGGTTGCTGCCGGGTTTGTACTTGCATTGCGGAGAGCAAAACCACTGTTTTTGCTGGCATTTTGCGGCCATAAATGCCGCTTTTGCTGAAATTTCAGGGTCGCGACTGACGGCCAGCGCATGTTCAAAAAAACCGAGCGCGCGGGTCACGTCCAAATTTTCGCGATTCCCAGCGGGTGTCCCAGCGAACGGAAAAACCGGCCCAGCACTCAATCGATACCAATTTTCAGGGTCTCGAAAATCATCAAACGCATCCCATTCGTAGCCAAACCACGAAGTATTGAAATAGCCCAAACCTGCTTGCAAATAATTTTCCGCAGCCCTATTCAATTCGCCGGTCGCTTCGGCGGCTTTTGCCTCAAATTCATATTGGCCGAGGCGTTCGACGATTTCGCGGCGGGTCAAATCTGCCGAGGCTGTCGGGCAGCGCAAGCAATCATTTATTGAAATTTTGAACGGCGAAAATTTTTTCAAATCCGCGGCCAATGTTGGGGAAATTTCTCGCAACGTGGAGAGCGCGGCTTCCGGATGGCCAGTATTAAAAAGGAATGAACCCTTGATTTCCAACAACTTAGCCTCAAATTTTTCCGACGACGAATCGCCAGTCATTTCATATTCGATGCCCGATTTTTGGGTTTCGCGAGCCGTTTTGAGCAGGTCGTCGAGGGCTGCAAGGTTCGGGTTCAAAGCAAACGCATCCAGACTGTAGGCCGCCAAAATCGCCTTGCCTGGGCGTTCACCTTCCGCATATTTTGAAGACATCCAATCCTGCAAAAACGGTTCGAAGGCCGGAAATTCTTTAAAAATATCAAAACTTCGGATGCGAATTACGGCGTTGTCGGCTTGATTGTCGTTGGCATCAATTGCCAAAATTTGTTGCAACGTTCGCCAAACTTCGATTTGTTTTTTGAGTTCGGCATCATTGGTTTCGGAGTCGTCGGGATGCAATTTTTCTGAAATTTGATTGTAAATATTTTCAACTTCTCCCGCTGGGCGACCCGCGAGTTGCAACAAATATCCCTCGATCAATCGCCAAAGTTTTGGGTTTTCGAGGTGCCGTTCTTTGATCGCTCGGCGAACAAATTCCAGCAAAATTGGCAGCTGTTTTTGCCCTGATTTTTGGCGCGCGGCAATGGCAGTCAGGCCATATTTTCGGTCGGTCGTGGGCGTTCTGAGCAACATTTTTTCAAAATACTGAACGTTGCCGACGAGCATCAAATCCAAGGCCGGATGCTGCGGGTCGAGGTCGTAAATTTTGATTAAATCATTGACCGTCAAAGTTTTAGCATCGGCAGCGCGGAGCGCAAAAAGTGCCGCGCGCTCGGCATCATTTTGGCAAAGCCGCAAAGTCTCGCCCCAAATTTCATCATTTTTGATAAAAAAACTTCGGTAAGCCGAGATGCGTTTCGAGGGGCAATTTCTGAAAATCAAAGAGTAGCGATACGCCGCTTCCGGGTATTTTTCGAGTTGAAAAAGTGCCCCGGCAAGGTGACCCAAAGTCCAATAAAAAATGACGGACGAACGCTGACGGTCAATTTTTGGCAACAAAAAATTGTACAAATCCACCGTCCGTTGCCACTGCCCAGAATAATGGGCGAGCCGCACGATTTGGTAAGCATATCGTTGTTTGAAAAAATGCGATCGACAATTTTTGAACCGCCCCAAACCTTCCTCAATCAAAACATCCATCGCCTCCGCGTCGCGCTGGCGAACTTCCCAAGCGTCTTTTCCAGAAACGTGCGGCTGACATTTTTTGGCAAAAATCAAATATTCAATGGCTTCGGTGCAGGCGTTGAAAGCCAAAATTTCAGCAAATTGATTGCCCGAAAGCGTGCCGGGGAGCGGCATTTTTTTGTCATTGGCCGAACGGAGCAAAAGCGACATTTCGGCAGAAGTCGAGCGATAAACCACATAATCCACGTCGGCGGAGTCGGATTTTGAACAAAATCGCTCGTTCCACTCAATTATATTATCGTCGCGCTGGTGATTGTGGTGAAAATAGGTTTCATACATCTGCCCAAAATCCAAAAAATAGGGGGCGTAGGCCGCTTTTTTATTGATAATCCCTGGATGTATAAATGTGTAGCCGCGAAACGGGCGAGCGTCGGGATTGCAAGTTGGGGCAACAATTTGCTGCGGGGTATTTGGTGCAAAAGACGTTGCGAAAATGAAAAGTAGGATGATTGGGAAAATTGACTTTTTCATCCAGCAAAACTAAAATGTGAGATCAACTTTCCTCAAAATTTTTCCCTCCGCCGAATGTCCAAATCAAAAAATCGGGCATCGCCGAACCCCAAGTTTGCGGGTCGTGCGTGCCGTTTTCAATTTCCAAATATCGGATTGCGCCGTCGTGGCAATCTTTATTTTTCAATTCTCGAATCAAATCCAGCGTGTCGTCAATGGCATCAATCACACCGTTGTTGTTGCGGTCGTCGGGTTCGTCGAGCGTTCCGGTTTGAAACCAAAAATATTGATCGCCGATTTCACGCTCCGATTTTTGAACGATGTCGTGCATAATTCTATCGGCATCTGGGTCTTCATCTTTCACTTTTGACCAACGCCACCACAATGCACCAGAAAAAACGCCCACCGTCCCAAAAGTCTCCGGCGAGCCCCAACCGATATCAAATGCAGACAATCCGCCGAGCGAAAAACCGGCAATTGCACGTTCTTCCGACGTGCCCGTCAACCGAAAACGGCCGTACAAATATGGCATTAACTCGTTGAAAATGAAGGCGTTGTACTGCGGTGCACGTCTGCCGCGACCTTTGTAATCTGCCTGCCGCGTCGTGCCGTATTCTTTAATTCGTTCCGAATTTGCATAAATTCCAACCGTGACAAACGAAGGCACCCGTTTTTCCCGCCAAAGCCATTCGAGGGTATTTTCGTAGTCGGCGCGCGGCAAATCTTGCCCATCGTTGACCACCAAAAGCGGGTAAAAAGTCATTTTTTTATACCGATAATCTGGCGGCAAATAGACATCGAAATCCACATCCCGTTCCAAAATTGGTGAGTACAAACCACGAATTTTCAAAACACGCGGCGGCTTCCGACTGCCAAAAATGGCGCGGAGCGATTGAATGGGTTGCGACCAGAAATTCATATTTGATTTGCTTGTTGGATGCGTTCACGAGCCAGCGCGAGGGTCATCGCCAATTGTTCGGACTCAGAAAGCAGCGTGTTGTCAATAATTATGGCGTTTTCTGCGCGCCGGAGTGGGCTGTCGGCGCGGTTGCTGTCAATTTGGTCGCGTTCGAGGAGGTTGCGGCGGATGTTTTCCCACTCGGCATCGATGCCTTTTGCAGCGAGTTCGAGGTGCCGGCGGCTGGTTCGGACATCGGCGTCGGCGGTCAAAAATATTTTCAATTCGGCATCCGGAAAAACAACTGTGCCGATGTCGCGGCCATCCATAACAATTCCTCGCCGCTTACCCATTTCTTGTTGTTGCCGAACCATCGCCCGGCGGACTGCCGAAATGGCAGAAACCGGGCTGACCGCATCATTTATCCGCATTTCCCGGATGGCTCGTTCGACGTCTTGGTGGTTCAAAAAAGTATGGTTTTCGCTGTGCACCCTTTCAAAATCGATGTCAATTTTTGGCAGCGAAGTTTCGACGGCCTGCGGGTCGTTGAAATCGATGTTGTTTTCCAAAAAATACAAAGTAACCGCCCGGTACATCGCGCCGGAATCGCCATATTTATATTGAAGTTGTTTGGCAAGGGCTTTTGCCAGCGTGCTTTTTCCGCAAGAAGAATGGCCGTCAATGGCAATAATTATCTTTTTCATTTTGAGACCGTGAAGGTAAGTTGGCTACTTTTAACCACATAGAAACATAGAAAACATAGCCATTTTTATCTCAAAACTTATGTTTTCTATGTTTCTATGTGGTTGATTTTCGCCACGAAAAGTCGCTCGCCCCATTTTTTCTTTTGAAAAATAACTGCCAAATTTTGCCCAAAACCCACGGCAACATTTTGGATTTTTTCAAAATCGCAGTCCTCGCTCAAAATCATAAAAACTTGGGTTTCGCGGTGGCAAAAATTCGGCAAGTGAGCAAACAGTTTTTCAAAATACTCGTGATTTTCCCCAGCAAAAAAGGCGTGGTCGGATGCCGATTTTGGATTTTTCGGGTAAAAAGGTGGGTTGATCAAAATGAAATCGAACCACTGCGGGGGCAGGTTTTCAAACATATTGCTTTGAAAAACAGCGAGTTGCAAATAATTAGCGGCTGCATTTTTCCGCGCCGTTTCGACCGCTGCCGGGTTGATGTCGATGGCTGTGGCCGTCGCGCCATTTTTCGCAGCAAACAAAGCTAGGGCTCCGCTACCTGTTCCGATGTCCAAAATTTTTTTTCCTGAAAAATCAGAATTGGATAAAAACTCAATGAAAATCGGGGTGCTGAAATAAATTTTTGGGTGAAAAACGCCCGGCGGAACTTCCATTTTCAAGCCGGCAAGTTTGAATTTTCGATTGGTTTGGATGTGTCGCAAGCCCCATTTTCGGTAAATGGGGATCCAAAATTTTTGAAAAAGGAAGCGGAAATTCATGCCCCAAAAGTAATCCCAACCTTGATTTGCAAGCGATTAGCTAACTTTGTGGTCAAAGAAATCCAAAAATAATGGCAACCCAACTTCATCTTTTTGACACACCAATTTCTGAAAAGAAAAACAAGTACGTTGATTTTATTACTGATGAACACTTGTTGTTTTGCATTTCCAATCTTTACAAATCCTATCTAGTTGCCAAAAATGACATTACCAAAAGGAAGTTTTACAGCAATAAAATTGACACTTTTAAGGCTACTTTCGATGCGAAATTCAATGATTTGGATGAAGAGAGTTTGATAAAAGCAGAGATTTCGCGGCAAATTGATAAGTCAATTAATAATTCAATTGGCACTTTTCACGAAGAAATTTTGGGCGGGATTGCTGGTTTTGAAATGGGCGCGTTGAGCGGCTTTGATATAAAAGCAACAGACAATTCCTTGTTTGCGGATATAAAAAACAAACACAACACGATGAACAGCAGCGCAGCCGAAAGCCTTTTTCAAAAACTAAAACGATATGCGGACGATAATAAAAAGGCAAATTGTTATTGGGTCCAGATTTTAGCGGTTAAAAGTTTTAATGAAAAATGGGTGGCGACAATAAATGGCAAAGAATATAGCCACAGCCGTGTTTATAAAATATCGGGCGATCAATTTTATAAACTATTGACAAACCAAGAAGATGCTTTCTATCAATTGTACAAAATACTGCCTATTGCTATAAATGACTTCTTATCTTCAATAAAAGAAAACGATAGTAAACTATTGAAAAACTCTGCACTTTCTGAAATAAATACTGAACTCGTCAAGTCGAATAGAACTATTTTAGATCAGATTACTTTTGATAACTTTGGTTATTATTTAGGCTTTGACAAACTATAATAATTGTTCAAAAACTTAATCAAAGAATAGCCAATTTCTAATCCCAAATTAACGGGAACAGCATTCCCAATCTGTTTATATTGATTGCTGATTGGCCCGATAAATTTCCAATCATCTGGAAAAGTTTGGATCCGGGCATATTCCCGAACGGTAAATGGCCGCGTTTCGTCAGGATGACAGCGTTCTGTTTGTTTTTGCGCCGGGCTGCAAGTCAAGGTCAAACTCGGTTCGTCCCAGCCAATCCGCCGCGCCATCCCAGTTTTTCCACCTCCCAAATAATAACTTTTTCCCATAAAATCCTTCTGGATTTCCAACGGCAAATCGCGCCAATATCCTTTCGGGGGCACCAAATCGAGCACTTCTTTCTTATTTTTCGGGTATTTTGCACCGTTTGATAGCGGCACGTCGCAGTCAAAAAGTTCACCTTTTGTCAAGGCATCGGCGAGGTTGTAAATTTTTGAATGTGGCTCGGGGTATTCAAATTTCAGGTCAATATCTTTTCGGACGCCCACCAAAATCAAACGTTCCCGTTTTTGCGGAACCCGGTAATTGATCGCTTTCAAAACCTGCGGCTCAACAACATTGTAACCAATTTCATCCAAAATTGAAATCATGCCTTGCAACGTCCTGCCATTTTCATGGCTCAAAAGTCCGCGCACATTTTCGCCCAAACAAATCGCAGGTTTAACCTCATTTACAACCCTTGCAAATTCATAAAACAACGTCCCGCGCGCATCATTTAAGCCCAATTTACGGCC
Source organism: Saprospirales bacterium (assembly GCA_031398055.1). Taxonomy (GTDB): domain Bacteria; phylum Bacteroidota; class Bacteroidia; order Chitinophagales; family Saprospiraceae; genus M3007. The sequence continues at coordinate 34,808 of JANNMS010000148.1, forward strand.
CGCATAACTAAATGCTTGACAAGGAAAACCGCCAGTAACTATATCAATTTTGTTGTAAAACTCTGTAAAATCTATTGATTTTATATCACCTTCTATCACGTTCCAATTCGGCCTGTTTTGTCTTAAAGTTTGACAAGCCCATTTATCTATTTCATTTAACGCTGCACATTTTATCCCTGCTTTTTCGAGGCCAATTGCCAATCCGCCCGCACCCGCAAATAGTTCAAGAACAGAATAATCGTTATCGGGGATAACAAAATTGGATACTTCGTTGTCCGTTTTTCCGGCAAAAATTTCAGAAAAAACTTCTAGGTGTTCGCGTTTATAAACCCGGTAATTGCTCATCGGCTCGCGCACCGCCGAAAGTTTGCCCTCGCGGTCCCATCGCCTCAAAGTTTCCTTGCTTTTTCCTAAAAATTGAGAGGCTTGCGCCAGACTCAGGTAGTTTTTCATAACCAAGTTATACAACATTAAACAATGGTAGCAAAAGTACAAATTGTTTTAGCATTGCTCGATAACTTGTTTCAAAATTCTGACCAGAAATTACCAACAATTGATTTGTTGAAAATCACGGTTTCACCTCCTCGCCTTCCTTTTTCCCCTTCAATTTTTCGTTCAAAAAATTCGTCATCAAAGTGTACAAATGAAGTTTTGACTTCCCGATGCCGTGGTTTTGGTTGGGGTAAAACATCGTGTCAAATTGTTTGTCCGCCGCAATCAGTTCCTTTGAAAGTTCGGCGGCGTGCTGAAAATGCACATTGTCATCCGCCAAGCCGTGCGCCAACAGATAACTGCCGCGCAGTTTTTCCGCATAATTTACCGGCGAATTTTCGGCGTAGCCCGTCGGATTCTCCTTTTCAGTCTGCATATATCTTTCGGTGTAAACACTGTCGTACCATTTCCAACTCGTCACCGGAGCCACGGCGATGGCCGCTTTGAACTCGTCGGGGGCTTTCAAAAGACAGTTCGTGGACATAAAACCACCGTAACTCCAACCAAAAATCCCGATTCGGTCTTTGTCGATAAACGGTTGATTTCCAAGATAATGCGCTGTTTCAACTTGGTCAATGACCTCGTATTTTCCCAAATTCAGGTAAGTCATTTTTTTAAATTCTTCGCCGCGCCCGCCCGTGCCCCGGTTGTCCACGCAAGCCACAACATAGCCTTGCTGCGCCAACATTTGGAACCACCAATAATTCCCGCCTTTCCAAGCATCGGTCACTTGCTGACTGCCCGGGCCGCCATAAACGAACATCAAAGTTGGCAATTTTTGACCCTGAAATTTTGGGTCGGTCGGTCGGATCATCCAGCCGTTCAACTTGACATTTTCCGAAGTTTTGAAATCAAAAAAAGTCATCGGCAGCACGGCATGGTCTTGTTGGATTTGTTGGAGAGCCGCGTTTTTTTCCAGATCCCGCACCAATTTTCCATCGCGGTTGCAGACCGAAAATTGCGGCGGCGTGTTGGCCGTCGAAAAAGTATGGATAAAATAATCGAAGGTTTTTGAAAATTTCCCGGAGTTCGTTCCGGCGACAGCGGCGATTTTTTTCGCACCTTTTCCTGTCGTTTTTACAGAAAAAATTTCACGCTGCATCGCATTTTTCGAGGCTGCTTGATAAAAAACACGCCCATTTTTTTCGTCCAAACCATAAAAATCGGTCACGTCAAACTTGCCTTTTGTCAACGGGCGAATCTCCGCACCCGTTTTTGCGTCGTGCAAATACAGATGGTTGAAACCACTTTTTTCACTCTGCACGACAAACCCGGAACCGTCCGCCAAAAACGTAACATCGTGTAAATCAAGGTAATACTTGTTTTTTTCTTCGTACAAAATTCGGCACGAGCCGTCGGCAGGGTTGGCCAAAATCAGTTGCAAATGGTTTTGGTGGCGGTTCATCCAAGTCAGGCAAAGTTGTCCGGCGGGTGTCCATTCGATGCGAGGCAGGTAAAATTCCTCCTTGCCAAAACACGCCGCCCCGACCTGCATTTTTTTGCCAGTTTCAAGGTCAAAAATCCAAGCCGAGACTGTCGCGTTTTTTTCGCCGACCTTCGGATATTTGAATTTTTCGATTTCTGGGTACGCCTCGCCATTGTATTTTTCCATCATAAATTCCGGGACAAAACTTTCGTCGAACCGCAAAAAAGCGATTTTCCGACCGTCCCCACTCCACTCGAACGCCCGGACAAGTTCAAATTCTTCTTCGTAAACCCAGTCGGACGCGCCGTTGATGATGCCGTTTTTTTTGCCGTCGGCGGTGACTTGGGTTGTTTTTCCAGAACTTAAATCCTTGAAAAACAGGTTGTTATCACATTCAAATGCCACTTTTGAATTGTCGGGCGAGAACGTGGCGTACCGTTGTTTCGGGCCTTCGTGCAGCCGCGAGAGGTTTTTATTTTTTGGGTCAAAAACAAAATAATCGGACTTGCTCGACCACCGATAAATTGGTTCGGTCGCTGTGGTCAACATCATTTTTGATTCGTCGGCTGAAAAAACGTAGCCGTCAAATTTGCCTGCCCAGCCCGGCGCGTTTTTGGTTTCGATGCCCGCCGCGTCGAAAATCACGCCCGATTTTTCGCCCGTCCGAAGGTCAAATTGCTCGACCGTCGTGCCGACGAGTTTGGTAAAATGCACGCCGTCATTTTGAAAATTGAAACCCGGCACGCCCTTCGGATTGAATTTTCCATTTTGCCAAATGTCTTCCAACGTGATTGGAAGTTGGGCGGTGGCAGGCGTGAAAAATAGTGGGAACAGGAAAAAAATCAGGTATCGCATGGTGGAAATTTTAATTTTTTGAAAAATCAATTTTACAAAAACTTCAAAAGGTCTTGTCCAATATCTCGACGAAAAGTCTTTCCGTCAAATTGAATCACCTTCGCTGCCCGGTTCGATTTTTTCAAAGCCGCCGGGAAATCTTTCCCAAAACTTGTCAAAGCAATCACCCGCCCGCCGTCGGTAACTGTTTGATTTTCAACGGTTTTGGTGCCTGCGTGAAAAACCATCGTGCCTTTGACTTTTTCAAAACCTGAAATCACTTTGCCTTTTGGATAACTGCCCGGGTAGCCGCCCGAAACCAAAAAAACAGTGGTCGCCGCCCGCGAATCGGTTTTGATTTTCACCCGACCGAGCCGCCCGGAGGTTGTTGCGACAAACAATTTTACCAAATCATTTTTCAATCTTGGGATGACGACTTCGGTTTCCGGATCGCCCAGCCGGCAGTTGTATTCGATGACAAATGGTTTGCCGCCGACGACAATCAAACCAAGAAAAATAAAACCAAAATAGGGTATTTTTTCCTTTTTCAGACCTCGGACGGTGGGGACAATGATTTGATTTTCAACCATTTGCCACATATTTTCATCCACAAAAGGCACGGGGCTGACGGCTCCCATTCCTCCGGTATTTGGCCCGGTGTCGCCCTCGCCGATGCGTTTGTAATCTTTTGCCTCCGGTAAAATTTTGTAATTTTTTCCGTCCGTCAAAACAAAAACACTGAATTCGATGCCGTCCAAAAATTCCTCGACGACGACCCGCGCACTCGCCTCGCCAAATTTTCCGCCCAACATTTCCTTCATTTCTGCAATGGCTTCCGCGTGATTTTGGCAAATCACCACGCCTTTTCCGGCAGCCAAACCGTCGGCTTTCAAAACAATCGGCAGCGGATGTTTTGATAAATAATCCGTCGCGGCCTCGATTTGAGTGCCGTTGAACTCGCGGTATTTTGCTGTTGGAATTTTGTGGCGCGCCATAAATTGCTTTGCCCAAGCCTTGCTGCCTTCCAAAACTGCCCCTGCTTTTGACGGGCCGATGACTGGGATTTTGGACAATTTTTCGTCATTTTGAAAAAAATCCCAGATGCCCCGGACGAGCGGTTCTTCGGGCCCGACAACGACCATTTCGATTTTTTTTTCGAGACAAAAACTTTTAACTGCCTCAAAATCAGTGGGTTGGATAGCGACGTTTTGGCCGTGCGCGGCAGTTCCGGCGTTGCCGGGAGCGATAAAAAGTTGGTCGCAAAGTTTGGATTGGCTCAATTTCCATGCGAGGGCGTGTTCGCGTCCGCCGGAGCCGAGAAGTAAAATCTGCACTTTTTTTTAATGATAAAAGATGAATGATGAATTGGCGGGCAAAATTCATCATTCATCTTTCATCATTTATCATTCCGCATCAATTTTCTCAATCCGCCACCGTCACGTCCCCTTCCATAAAAATAATCGAGCCGTCGGTCAACGTAATTTCTGCCCACCAAACAAACACCGCAGGCGTCATCAATTTGCCCTCAAAACTGCCGTCCCAACCAAATTTCGGGTCGTTCGGCAAGAAATCTTTCGCTTGAAAAACGTGCTCGCCCCAGCGGTCATAAATCTGTAAAGTATTGATTTTCAATATCGTACCTTCTTTTGAATAGATGGTAAAATGGTCGTTGCCCAACAAACTTTTGGTTTGAATCACGTTCGGCACCCAAATCGCGGGTTGGTCAACTTTCACATTGATTTTCGCCCGGTCTTCGCAGCCATCTTTGTTGATAATTGTCACCGTGTATTGCGTGTTGGACGCTGGTTGGGCGATGACTTCGAGCGGATTTGCGGTGAAAGTCAGCCCCTCGGTCGGCGACCAAATCACGGAATCAATTTCGGAAAGCGGCAAATTCGACTGCGCCGTGATTTTTCCATTTTCTCCAAAAGCCAATTTCAGTTCCGGGTCAACTTCGACCGTCGGCAAAACAGGCGTTGGAAAAGTAATTTCTTGCCCAATTTCACAGCCGTTCACATCCTGAATCAACAAATTATACGTGCCCGGCGGCAAATTATGGAACTTCGGATTGGCCGCGAAACTCTGCCCGCCATCCAAAGAATACAAAAACGGACCGACTCCGCCGACGATGTTTTCAATTTTCATTTCGCCTTTTTTGCCCGTGCAATTTGGCGGGTCGGAACGCACTTCCAAACCCGTCGGAACGTCCGTACTGAGCAAAACTTCGACCGCATCCGACGAGGTGCAGCCGTTCAAAACGTTGGTGACTTGCAGGTTGTAATTTCCTTGCAAATTGACCAGCGGATTCAAAGTCGTTGCCCCCGAAACGATGTTGCCATCGGGGCTATTCCATTGATACACAAAGTTTTGTCCGGTCGAAGTGCCTGCTGCGTCGAGATTTCCTTCGACTGTTTCGCAGTTGATGGTGAAGCCGTTTCCAGCCTCGGCGGTCGGTAATTTTATGTCTTCCGAAACCAAAATCGAACTGGTTTTGGTGCAGCCGTTGTCCAAATTTGTCACCAGCAAATTGTAATTTCCGGGTTCGTTCACCGTCGGAAAAAGTGTTGTTTCACCAGCCACGAGACCCGCGCCCGACCACGAATATTGAAAATCTGCGCCCGTGCTCGTGCCCGCTGCGTCGAGCGGAATTTGCAAAATTTTACAAGTCAAAATGTTCGGCTGGGCAATCGCAACGAGTGGCGGCGCGACATCTGCCAAAACTTGTGTCTGGTCACTTTGTGTGCAGCCGTTGTAATTATCCGTAATAATTAAAGTAAAAATCCCAGCCGAATTGACCGTCGGCGTGGGCGTATTTTCTCCTGAAATAATCACGCCACCGTTCGACGCCGACCAAAAATAGGAAACACCAGCCGTGCCACCCGAACCCGTTCCGGCGAGCGATGCCGTCGTTTTTGTGCAGGTCAGGAAGCCCAAATTGCCAGCGTCGGCTGCCGGTTTTGCGACATTTTCCAAAACATTTACGGTCGTCGCGGCAGTGCAGCCATTGTCTTTATTTGTAATAATTAGTTTGTAAATGCCCGGTTCGTCCACCGTCGGATTGAGGCTCGTGGTGCCGGAAACGATGTTGCCGTTGGTACTCGTCCAGAGATATTCGATTTGATTTCCGACGGTGCTTCCCACACCGTTTAGGTTGACGCTCAACACTTTACACGTCAATTCGCCCGGCTGGGCAGCGACGGCGGTCGGTGCGTTCAAGTCTTGCACGACCTGCTGCGAGGCCGTCGCGGTGCATCCGTTTTGGCTGTCGGTCACCTGCAAAATGTACGTTCCGGCAGCCGTGACGGTCGGCGTCAAAGTCGTGCCGCCGGAAAAAATGATGCCGTTCACCGTTGTCCAAAAATAGGAAAATTGGCTGCCCGTCGCGCTGCCCGCGCCGTCCAATTTGATGCTCGTCGCTGAGCAAGTCAAAGTTACAGGCGCGGCTGCGAGGGCTGTGGGTGGCAAAATATTTTCCAAAACGGTCACGCTGCCGATGGTTTCGCAATCGTTCGCGGTGTTTTTGACGGTCAAAAAATATTGGCCGGGTTCGCTGACGGTCGGGTTCAAAGTCGTTCCGCCGGACACGATGCTGCCAGTTTGCGTCGTCCATTCGTAGGAAAATGCCGCGCCCGTCGAACTGCCTGCGCCCGTCAAATTCACTTCCAAAACCGAGCAGGTCAAAACGCCAGTCGTCGCCGCGACTGAAATTGGAAGCGACGCATCTTGCGTAATTTGCACATTATCAACCGTTTGACATTTGTTCAAATTATTTACGACCGTCAAAATGTAATTTCCAGAAGCATTAATTATCGGTGTCAAAGTCGTCGCGCCGGAGACGATGTTGCCGTTTGGCGTCGACCAATTTATCGAAAAATTGCTGCCCGCGTTCGTCGCCGAACCCGCCAAAGTGAAGGTCGGGCTGGAACACGAAAGCACGGAAGTTTGCCCGGCATCCACGATTGGCAAGTTTACATCTTCCGAAACTGTCGTCGTCGCGGTGGCCGTGCAGCCGTTTACGGTGTTGGTTATCAACAAATTGTACGTTCCGGGCGCGTCAATTTTTGGTGCGCCGGACGTGCCGCCGGACAAAATATTTCCTCCGACCGTCGTCCAAGTGAAATTAAAATTGTTGCCCATCGAACTGCCAGCCGTGTTCAAAATCGCCTCGGTCAGTTCGCAATTTAAAATCGGCGGCGCGGCGACGGCTGCCAGCGGGTTGACTTTGTCTTGGGTCACGGTGACGCTCGCCAAATCCGTGCAGCCATTTATCGGGTTAGTAATCAATAAATTGTACGTGCCGATTTTGTCAATTTGTGGGTTCAAAGTATTTGCCCCGGACAAAATATTGCCGCCGACGGTCGTCCATTGATAAATAAATGTTGGATTTTGACTGCTCAACGAACCGTCCAAATTCAAGGTCGCCGCCGTGCAAGTCAAAATTTTTGCTGCGCCGGCATCTGCTTCCGGCGTGTTTTGGTCTCTCAAAATTTGGACGGTCGCGGTGTTCGTACAGCCGTTCGACTTGTCCAAAACTTCGATTTCGTAAAAACCGGACTCGTTCACCGTCGGATTCAAAGTGGTATTTCCAGAAACAATTTGACCGTTTTGCGTCGTCCAATTGTAGGAAAATTGATTTCCCAGACTCGAATTTGAGCCATCCAAAGTCAAAATCGGCACCGCGCAAGAAATCACGGCGGGCGCACCGGCATCGGCGGCGGGCGAAATTGTGTCAATTTCAACATTCACGGTCGCAGTCGCGTCGCAATTATTTGAGGTATTTAAAATGGTCAAAATGTACTGGCCGGGCTGGTTGACCGTCGGCGAAAGTGTGTTTTGACCTGCGGTAAAATTGCCATTTGTCGTCGTCCAATTAAAAGTAAAACCCGCGCCCTGACTGGAAGTCGTGGCATTTATCGAAATATTTTTTACGGCGCAAGTCAATTTTCCAGAAGGCACGCCGAGCGCAACGGGCAGGTTTGCATCTTTTGAAACCGTTGCAAAATCGGTTGCCGTGCAGCCGTTCAAATTGTTGGTTATCAAAAGATTGTACGTTCCAGCAGCATCAATCGTGGGGTTCAAAGTCGTTGCGCCGTTGGCAATATTTCCATTTGGCGAAGTCCATAAATAGGAAAAATTCGCGCCCGTCGAACCCGTCCCAGAAAGATTTACGGTTGGATTTTGACAATCAATTTGTTTGGCCGCGCCCGCGTCGGCGGTCGGGTTTGAAATATTTTGGAAAATGACAACCGCATCGGTCGAGGTGCAGCCATTTTCGGTGTTCGTCACCAGCAAATTGTACGTTCCGGGCTGCGAAATTTGGGGGGTCAAAGTGGTCGCGCCGACAATCAGATTTCCCGTCGGCGAAGTCCAAATGTAGTTAAAATTGCTGCCCGTCGAAGTCCCGGCGGCATCTAAAATTACCGTCGTTTTTATACAAGTCAATTCGTCGGTTAGGCCTGCTTCGGCGAGCGGAAGTGCTTGATTTTCACCGATTTGCACACTGGAATTTGCGGTGCAGCCATTCAAATTATTGGTGACCAAAAGATGGTATTGGCCGGGTTGATTGACCGTTAAATTCAAAGTTCCCTGCCCATTCACGATGCCCGGCCCCGTCCAAACGTAGGCAAAATCATTGCCCTGCGAAGCGGTCGCGGCGATTTGAATTTGATTGGAAAAACAAGTCAACGTATCGGGTTGGCCAGCATTGGCCTGCGGCAAATTGGCGTCCGCCGAAACGGTCGTCGTCGCGGTCGAAGTGCAGCCATTTTGACTGTTTGTAATTTCCAAGATGTACGTCCCGACGGCGTTGACCGATGGATTTAAAGTCGTGCCGTCGGACAAAATATTGCCGCCGACCGTCGTCCAATTGTAGGTAAAATTGTTTCCGGTGGACGAACCATTTCCATTTAAAATTAGAGAATTTACCGTGCAACTTAAAATGCCGCCCGGTGCGGCGACAGCCGTCGGTGCGTTGTAATTCGTTGAAACTGTGATGCTTACGGTGGAAGTGCAGCCAGATTGCGTGTTGACAACTGTGAAATCGTAAACGCCCGGCTGGTCAATTGTCGGGTTCAAAGTCGTGCCGCCGGAGACGATATTTCCGTTCGACGTTGCCCAAACGTATGCAAAATTGTTGCCCGCGCTCGACCCGGCGGCGTTCAAATTCATCGTGTTTGTGTTGCAATCAAAAACGTCCGGCACCGCAACCGCGACCGTCGGAAAAGTTTGGTTGGTGGTCACGGAGACGGGCGCGGAATCGGTGCAGCCGTTTTGCAAATTTGAAACTTGTAAAATATATGTCCCCGGCTGGTTGACCGTGCAATTCAAATTCGTCGCGCCGGAAACGATATTTCCGTTCGACGTCGTCCATTGATAAACGAAAGTCGAGCCGCCGTCGTCGGACGAACCATTTCCAGAAAGTTGGACTTGTGGAAATTGGCAGGTCAAATTTGACAAGGCCTGTGCGGTGGCAAAAGGTGTTGCAATGTCTTCATCCACAACGACTTGCGTGGTGGCGGTGCAGAAATTATCTTGGTTGGTGATGACCAAAGTATAGGTTCCGGGCGCGGAAACTTCGGGTTCGAGCGAGTCCTCACCGTTTTCGATGAAGCCATTTGTGGTTGTCCAAACGTACTCAAATTCACTGCCGAGCGAGGAGCCGAGGCCATTTATCGATGCAATCGGCGTGTTGCAATTGAGCGGGTCAGGCGGCAGTGCGTTGGCTTCCGGGTAAATAATATTGTCATTTACAAAAACCGAGGCTTCGGACGAGCAGCCCGTCGAACTGTTCATCACCACCAAAGTATAAAAACCGGACTGATTGACGAGCGGGGAAAGCGAATTCGCGCCGCTGACGATATTTCCATCTGCGGTTGACCATTGAAAAACGATGCCCACGCCGGTCGTCGAAGCGGTTCCGTCCAAATTGATTTGCAATTGAGAGCAATCCAATTGTTCATCCGACCCGGCGTCGGCTTGCGGCAAATCTTGGTCGGCCTCGACTTCGACTTCATTTTCGGCGGTGCAGCCGTTGATTTCGTTGGTAATCGTCAAAATATACGTCCCAGCTTGGTCAACTTCGGGCATCAAAGTGTTTGCGCCGGCCATGATATTTCCGTCCGGCGACCACCATTCTGCTGAAAAATTCGCGCCGTTCGACGAGCCATTTGCATTTAATAAAATGGTCGGATTGTCGCAATCCAATTCGGGCGGTGCGGCTATCGCGGCATTTGGCGGGGTCAGATTTTGGGAAACCGTGATGCTTGCCGTTGAAGTGCAATTGTTTTGCGGGTCGGTGATGGTCACGAAATAGGTGCCGCCTTCGTCAACGAAAGGATTTGCAGAGTCGTCGCCACTGGAAATATTTCCGGGCGAGGCTGTCCAGGAAAAATCAATCGAGCCGCTGTTCGAGGTCGAATTGCTGGCATCCAACTGAATTTCGGGGAAAAAACAGTTCACGACATCGGGCGGGGCGATTTGTGCGGTCGGGTGAATCGTGTTTCCGTCCACCGTGATTTCGCCGTCGGCGGTGCAACCGTTTGTTGAATTCGTGATGACCAAAGTGTAAGTTCCAGCCAAATTGACGGTCGGATTTAAAGTCGTACCGCCCGAAACGATGTTGCCATCGGCGGTTGTCCACAAATAATTGATGCCCGCGCCGGTCGTCGAGCCGCTGCCGGAAATGGAAATTGTGGGGTCGTCGCAAGAAATTTCGTCGGCATCCAAATTGACTTCGGGGAAATCTGTACTTTCATTTATCGTCACTTCGTCTTCGGCTGTGCAGCCGTTCGTGGTGTTGGTCACGGTCAAAGTGTACGTTCCGGCGGCGTCGACAATTGGGTTTAAAGTGTTGTTGCCGGAGACGATTCCGGGGCCGTCCCAATCGTAATTGAAGTTGCCGCCGACGGAAGAACCATTTCCATTTATTGTAATTTGAGGGTTGGCACAAGTTATCAATCCCGGCGTGTTGGCGACTGCCAACGGTGGCGTAAAGCTTTCTGCCACAACGACTTGCGCGGTTGCGGTACAACCGTTTTCGGAGTCGGTGACGGTCACTATGTACGTTCCGCCCTCGTCAATTGTTGGCGTTGCAGTGTCGTCGCCGGAGACGATATTTCCACCGCCGGTGGCGTTCCAATTGAAATTTATCGGGCCATTTCCAGACGAACCGGATGCGTCCAAATCCAATTCCGGGTTCGTGCAATTCACGCCCGACGGCGGGGCAATTACCGCAATCGGGAGAATCGTGTTGCCTTCCACCGTTGCCGTGCCTTCGGCGGTGCAGCCATTTAAATTATTGGTAATCACCAAAGTATACGTCCCAGCCTGATTGACGACGGGGTTCAAAGTCGTGCCGCCGGAGACGATATTTCCGGGCGCGGCAGTCCATTGGTAAACGATTCCCGCGCCCGTCGTCGAGCCGACACCGGAAATTGTGATTTGTGGAGAAGTGCAGGCGATGTTGTTCGGGACGTTCAAATTGACTTCGGGCAGCGTGGTGTTTTCGTTGACATTTACTGTAACTTCTTTTGTGCAGCCATTAATTGAATTGGTTACTGTCAAAGTATAAGTTCCACCTTGGTCAACTTGCGGATTTAAAGTCGTTTCACAACAAACAAAAGAAGGGCCGTCCCATTGATAAGTAAAACTAGCACCCGTTGAAGAGCCATTACCATTTATAGTAATTGTGTTATTGGTACAAGAGATTAAACCGGGCGCATTTGCAACAGCAATTGGTAAAGTTAAATTAGCAGAAACAGTGGCCGATGTTGTTTTTGTACAGCCGTTATCATCAGTAACTGTAACTGTAAATGTTCCGCCCGCCGTTATTTCCGGGTCTTCGTCGCTGCTGCCGTTTGACCAGTTAAAATCATAACTTGGCGAACCGCCATCAACTTGTAAATCAATAGAACCAATTGGATTATTACAATCTAAATTAGTGGTAGAATTTACAGAAACAAGAAGTGGCGGTGGTTGTGTTAAAGTTGTTTCCGCAGTTGCTGAACAACCGCCAGCATCCACAACTGTAACTGTATAAGTTCCTAACGGTAAATTATTAATTGTTTGAGATAACGCGCCCGTGTTCCAAACATATCCATACGGTGCAGAACCGCCTGAGCCTGTGGCAGTTATGCTGCCGTTGTTGATAGTTCCGCAGGCGGGTTCAGTGGCGTCTAATTCGGCTACTATTTCTATTTCTGCTATCGTTACTTCACCGATTGGCGTGCCGTCGCAGCCATTTGTGGATACAGAAGTTATAGAATAAGTGCCCGGTTCTGTTACGTTTATAATGCCCGGACTGCTGGTAAATGTATAGGAAGTTGGCGTACCATTCATATCAATTTCAACATCCCAGGGTGCTGCTCCAACCAATGTTATTGTTAAATTAAAAGAACCCGTTTGCCCGGCGCACAACGAACCGCTGCCCGTCAAAGTCGCAGTTGAAAGTGGTGAGATAGTCACGGTTGCTTCATCAGTTGCCGTTCCGCCGCAATCATCCGTGATAGTAACTGTATAAGTTCCGCTTTGATTTACAAAAAGTGTCGGTGTGCTTTCGCCATCTCCCCAAACATAAGAATAGGGTGCGTGGCCGCCAGTCGGTGCAGGATTTAAAGTCGTTGAACTGACTCCGCACAAATCAAGGTCTTCTAAATTAGGCTCAATTGGCGGAATATCTTTGATAGTAATTATAATTGGATCAGCACAAAAACAAGGACTGTTTATAAGAATTTCTATTGTTTCATCTCCCTCGGCAATCCCATCTGCAATAACACTTATTGGAACAAGAATAAAAGTCGCGCCCGGCGGAATAACAAGTGGCTCTGGCAAATTCCAATAATCTACCCCAAAACCTTCGGCGGTGCTGCTCGGCAAAATGGTAATGTCTACGTTTTCTTCTGTATTGATATCGCCCCCGTTTCTTATAAATTTTATGAAAATCTCCCCACAATTTTCATAAACCCAAGTTTGATTGGGAATTCCCGGAACCACAACCTCGCCGCTCACCACACTTCCCGCCGAAAAACTATTGGCTTTAAGAAAAACAGCAGAACCAAAAATAGCATCTCCTCTATCTGCGATAGCCAATTTTAAATGATAAGTTTCACATTCTTGGACAGTTGCGGTTGCGGTCAATTGTACTGTAAAACCATCTAATTGTATATCCGCCATATTGAAAGGTGGTAATCCATTACAAGAACCACCGTTGTTGTTATTGACATAAAAACCCGTGTTGTTAAATTGGTTAACATTATTGATAGAAACTTCACCAGCACCGCCCGGAAGCACTGCAATATTTTGATTGCCAACGATGCCCGGCCCGCTGATAAAAAAACCAAAAACATCATTAAAATTGGTATTCGCCCACTCGCAATATTCCTCTGAGCCAAAAACAAATTCAAATTCAACGGTATTTGCGGTCGGTTCAAAATCAAATTCAATCTTCGATAAATCAAATTGATTGCCCGAACCGACATTCAACAAATCCGGGTCGTCCGGCGTGTCACCAATCAAAAAACCACCCGCGCCGCCCGCAGAATTTGGCCCCGGCAAAAAACTGATGGGCGCACACGACATCACCATGCCATTATTAAAACCGATGGTGGTTTGCCCATTTGCAAAAGTTCCACGCGAATTGACATGGCCGGAAGAAGTAATACCGGACACGCCAAAACAGCCGCCGCCCACCAAAACATCGGTAATCAAAACACTGGCCGGAGCAGTGGCCACCGTCAAATTTGGCGGATTTTGGCTGCTGGTTGGTGGGTTGGCTGGTTGATTTTTTGTTGTCAAATCGGAAATCCGCTTTTGAAAATCTTGAAACCATTCCGAGTTTCCGTCAATTTTTATATCATCTTGCTTGTAAACTGAAACCACGACCGGCACGGCTTCGAAAAAATCAGAAACCAAACACGCCACCGAAAATTCCTGCGCGGTGTCCGTTGGAAAATAGGCGCGCATATTTTCACCGAAAGTTTCCGGGTCATTTTTGGCGGCTTCTTCCACCGCATTTTCCAAAACCCGCACCCGAAATTGATTGGGGTTTTCAAGTGTTTTCGTATTGACAAGAATATAATGTTTTTGCCCGACTGACAGCCCGGTGACTTTGATTTTTGTCAAACCGGGCATCAATTCAATTTGATGGCGCGTGCCATTTTTTAGTGAAATGGTCGGGATTTCTGAATTTGAAATTTGCCCAAAAACACAGGGCGCGGCGATTAAAAAGGTGATGGGGAAAAGGATAGCGGTAAAAAAGTTGCGCATATTTTAAATGGTTGAATGATTGGTTGGCTGGAAAATAGGCGGTTTCTGAAATTTGAAAAATTTCAGAAATCTGGACTGGCTGTTGGGAAAGTGAAAATTCTGGCTGGCGAGGATTGAAAAGAAAATGCCCGTGTCAGATACAACGAGGCGCGTTTTTGTTGACAAAAAATCGGTGCGGGAGAACAAAAATTCGTCTGTAAATTTAGTGCGAAAATAGTTTGCACGTTTTAAATACTATTTACCCAAACATTGTTTTTTCGTCAACCGTCCATTTTTCTATTTTGAAAAAGAAAAATACGCCACCGAATCAGGTTTTTTTTTCTGGCAGGTGACTCCGTCAAATTTTGAGTTGCATTTTTGAGGCTAAAATTTTTACCAAAATGAATCAAGAACAATTTTTCGAAGCCAACCAAAAAGGCTGGAACGCCAGAGTGGCCGTCCACGAAACCTCCGATTTTTACGATTTAGAAAATTGGAAAAAGGGAAAAACCAGTCTCCAAGAAATCGAACTGCGCGAGGTCGGCGATGTTTCCGGGAAAAAATTGCTGCATTTGCAATGCCATTTTGGGCAAGATACTTTGTCGTGGGCGAGGCTCGGCTCGAAAGTTACGGGCGTTGATTTTTCGGAAAATGCGATTGATTTGGCCAAAAAACTGTCGAAGGAATTGGATTTCCCCGCCCGCTTTGTTTGCTGCAACATTTATGATTTGCCGCAAAATTTGACCGGAAAATTCGACCTCGTTTTTACTTCGTGGGGCACCATCGGCTGGTTGCCCGACCTCGACCGTTGGGCAAAAATCATCCGCCATTTTTTGAAAAAAGGTGGGCGTTTTTACATCGCCGATTTTCATCCGGTAGTCTGGATGTTCGACGATGATTTTACTTTTTTAAAATATCCGTACCACAAAACCGAGGTCATCGAAAACGAGGAAACTGGAACTTACGCCGAGCGTTACGCTGAAATTTCGCACAAAGATTATTGCTGGAACCACAGTCTGTCGGAAGTCGTCAACGCTTTGATTTCCAATGGTTTGCAGATAGAATTTTTGAACGAATATCCGTACTCGCCCTACGATTGTTTCTCCAAAACGGTGCGCGGCGAGGACGGTTTTTTTCGGATAAAAGGTTTGGAAAACATCATTCCGATGGCGTATTCGATCTCGGCGCGAGGTTAGTTTTCTCCAACCACAAAGGCACAAAGAAAACATAAGTTGTTGCCAATCAAGTTCTTATGTTTTCTTTGTGCCTTTGTGTTTGGAGAAAATTACCTTCGCTGCCGAAATGAAATCTAAAAGTCTTTTCACCCGCCCGTTTTTGTTGATGTGCATTTCGCAGGCACTTTTCGCGGCAAGTTTTAACATGATCATCCCCGAATTGCCGTCGTACCTCACCTCGCTCGGCGGCGGCGAACACAAAGGTTGGATTATCGCACTTTTCACCATCACCGCAGGCATTTCGAGGCCGTTTTCCGGCAAATTGGCGGACACCATCGGGCGACTTCCAGTCATGTATATTGGCGTGGCAGCCACGATGTTGTGCAGTTTTGCGTATCCGTTTTTGCCGTTTGTCAGCGGATTTTTCCTGCTCCGTTTTTTGCACGGTTTTTCGACAGGTTTCAAGCCAACCGGCACCTCGGCCTACGTCGCAGACATTGTTCCCGACAACCGGCGCGGCGAGGCGATGGGCATTTTGGGTATCAGTTTTAGCATCGGGATGAGCACCGCGCCGATTGTCGGGGCATGGCTGGGAAAAGGGTTTTCGTTGGATATTTTATTTTACACCGCAGGTTTTTTGGCGGTGCTTTCGATGGTGATTTTATATAATTTGCCGGAGACGCTCGTCCATCGCAAACCCTTCTCTTTCAAGCTTTTAAGGATAAAAAAGGACGATATTTTCGACCCACTTTCCTTGCCCGCAGGCATCGTGATGGTGCTGAGTTACGGATGTTACGGCGTCATTTTGACCCTCGGCCCCGACCTCAGTGATGCGCTCGGTTTGTCCAATCGTGGGATTATTTTTGCCATTTTTACGGTGGCATCCATCACGGTGCGGATTTTTGCGGGGCGGGTTTCCGATCGCATCGGGCGGGTGCCGGTTTTGAAAGTTTCGAGCCTGATTTTGGGTTTTGGAATGGTGCTTTTTGGCCTCGCCCGCACCCCGGAAATGCTTTACCTCGCGGCGGCAGTTTTTGGCATCGGCAACGGCACTTTTTCCCCGGCAATCAATGCTTGGACGGTAGATTTGGGGCATCCAGAACGCCGCGGGCGCGCACTCGCAACCATGTACATCGCTTTGGAAATCGCCATCGGTTGCGGAGCCGTTTTTTCAGGATGGTATTTTGCCAATGATTTTGGGCGAATGCCCGTTATCTTTTTTGCGGCGGCGGTTTCTTGTTTTTCGGCGTGGCTTTATTTAACTTTTAGAAAAAATGAAAAGGAACACCGATTGGACTGATTTACGATGATTTTTTTAGAAATTAAAATCAGCCCAATCCGAGTTCCAAATTATTACCCAATTTATCTTTTCAAAAATGACTTCAAAAATTTTCAATCCATTGATTTTCAAATATTTATCTCTCTTTATTTTATTGGGCTGCTCGTTTTTTGCCACCGCCCAAACCGAATTTCACACCCAAACTTCCACCACAAAAAAGGCACTCCGAGCCTTCGAAAACGGCATCATTTTCGACAACCGCAACGACGTTGAAAAAGCCGCCGAAGCGTTTTCGGATGCCACCGAGGAAGACTCGATTTTTGTCGATGCGTTTTTTGAACTGGCAAACGTGCAGGCAAAACTCAAAAATTTCACTGCCGCAAAAACCAATTTTGAAAAAGTGCTGGCACTCGCCCCCGATTTTCACCCAAATATTTTGCTCAGTTTGGCGATGGCCGAGTGGGAATTGGACAAATTTGGCGAAGCCGCGACCCACGCCGATGCATTTTTGGCAAAAAATCCGCCGAGCGAAAAAATGAAACGCCTCGCAAAACGGCTTTCTGAAAATGCCCGTTTTTCGGAAAATGCGGTTAAAAACCCAGTTCCTTTTTCCCCAAAATCTTTGGGAATCGGGGTCAATTCGCCCGAAAGTGAATATTTGCCTTCTTTGACTGCCGACGGCGAAACCTTGATTTTCACCCGTTTGGATGGCGGTTTTGATGAAAATTTTTATGTTTCTGAAAAAAATGACAGCCTCGGTGGTTCGGGAGCGAAGTCGAGTGATTGGTCACTCGCAAAACCGGTCGTCGAAGTAAATACCAACGAGAATGAAGGCGCGGAAGCCATTTCCGCCGACGGAACTTGGCTGGTTTTCACGGCCTGCAACCGTCGAAATGACAACTCGCAGGGCAGTTGCGATTTGTACTGGTCGCAGCAAAAAAAGACGGGTTGGACGAAGCCGCAACCGTTTTCGGCGACCATCAATTCGAGGGATTGGGACGCGCAGCCCTGCATTTCTGCCGATGGTAAAACGTTGATTTTCAGCAGCGAACGTCTCGGCGGGGTGGGTGGCCGCGATTTTTGGTTTTCGGAACGGACGGCTGGAAAATGGTCGCCCCCGAAAAATTTGGGCGACAAAGTCAACACGATTTACGATGAACAATGCCCGTTTTTGCACCCCGACGGTCAGACTTTGTATTTCACTTCGAACGGCCATCCGGGGCTGGGCGACAACGATTTATACGTTTCGCGTCGCCAGCCCGATGGGTCGTGGGGCAGGCCTGAAAATTTGGGTTTTCCAATCAATACAAAATCGCAGGAAGGCACTTTGGTGGTCAGTTTGGACGGTCGGACGGCTTATTTTTCAAGCACAAAAACCGGCGGCACTGGCAAAAATGACTTGTATTCTTTCGATTTGCCGGAAGCCGTGCGGCCAAAACCAGTGACTTATGTCAAAGCAAAAGTCCGCGACGCAGTCACCCGCCAATCCATCGTGGCGCAGGTCGAATTTGTGGATTTATCGAACGGGGAAGTTTTTGCGGAAGCCTCGACGAAATCGGACGGCACGTTTTTGACCTGCCTGCCACTCGGAAAAAACTATGCTTTGAATGTTTCAAAAAAGAAATATTTGTTCGCCACCGAGAATTTTTCGCTGGCTGGAAATGCCGATTTTTCAAAACCATTTTTATTGGAAATTTTGCTGCAACCGATTGAAAATCAAACCGCTACGAATCCTGGGGAAAGCCTCGAAAAAACGCCAACAGTTGGAAGACCAGTGGTTTTGAACAACGTGTTTTTTGATTCTGGAAAATCGGAACTGCTCCGAGAATCGGCAATTGAGTTAAACCGTCTGGCAGAATTGATGCTCGAAAATCCAAGTTTAAAATTTCAAATCAATGGCCACACCGACAGCGACGGGGATGAAATTTTGAACCAAAAACTTTCGGAAGCACGCGCAAAATCGGTGTTTGATTTTTTGGTTTCGAAAAATGTGCCAGCCGAACGGTTGAGTTTTCGAGGTTTTGGAGAGACGATGCCAATTGATTCGAACGATTCGGAAGCGGGAAAAGCGAGGAACCGGAGGACGGAGTTTGAGGTGATGCGGTAGTTTGGTCATGTTTTTTTCACCAAAACCAACTTTGTTTTATCCCATTTTGAAACGATTTTCAAAAAACTGAGCCAATCGGCAAATCGTTCTTTTGGAAAAATTTTACTGTTCAAAATCAGTTTTCGATGGATTTCAACTTGCCCGTTTTCAAATTTTACCGAAATTTCAAATTGCCCAAAATCTGAATCCACGGCCGTCGGTTCGAGTTGATTTTCAAGTTGAAAACCTGCCGGGACGGAAATTTTTACCACATCATTTTCCGTTAAACCACGCGAATCGGGTTGAATCGAAAACCGCCGGACGGTGTCGACCACTGGAATTTCCAATTTTTCAGAAAGTAAATTGACGGGTAAAAACAAACGTTTCCCGCTTACCGTCGCCAGCCGAGGCAGAGCCAGTTCAAGGTTTTGTTCGACCGATGGCAAGCGTTTTTTGATGCGTTTGAAACTGAGTGTTTTTATTTCAAAGTCATTGACGTTCAATATTTTATAAAAATATTTTTGCTGAAACTCAGGTGAAAGTTCGGCCAATTCGGAAACCACATTTTGTGAAATTCCTTGAAAAATTCCTTTCGATTTTAAAGTTGCACTGCCGTCCGGCGCGAGTGAAATTTCGGTTTCCCGAAAAACCGTGTTTTGGGTTTCGTCATATTTTGGGGTGTGCAACAATTTGCCGCCGCCGGGGCAAATCAACAAGGCCGGGCGGTTGTCGGTAAACGTACCCAAAAATCCACAACTCTCTGATTGTGAGGTACATTCGAGCCAAAACGTGTCGTTTTTGACCGGGGCGCAAACGATGATGTGGTTGAAATGTGGGTTTGGAAAATCGGGAAATTGCGCCGCCGCTGCCGTTTCGCCAGCCTGAATAATTGCGTAAAATGCCTCGACCTCGACAGCCCGCAACATCGAAACCATGTAATTGCTCAACCCTTTGCAATCGCCGTATTTGAATTCGTCAACTTCCGACGCGGGCGCGGGTTGCCAGCCGCCGATGCCGAGTCCAACAAAAAAATAGCGCGTCGTGGCTTGCAGGTTTTCATAAATCCGTTGGATTTTGCAGGCGTCGTCGGGGCAATCGGCCACCAATTTTTTCAATTTTTCGATGGTTTCCGGCGGCAATTCTTGCCGGTTTTGGTTGAGTTTTTCCAAAAATTTTCCGTACCCATTCCACGAACGCATGTCGCCACGAACGCCTGCAAATTCAAAATCGGTGGGCGCCACCAAAACTTTTGGCAACGGCAAATCGCCCACCGGCATGAACGGTTCGGGGCGAAATGCTTTGATATTTTCAAATTCCCAGCGACTTTCAGATTTTTTGCAGGCCGTCGGCAAGTTGATTTCACGGATTCTGGCGGCCAAACCGGGCGGCATTTTCAATTCAAAACTGGCGTGTTCGACTGCGACCGAGGGCGATTCCTGCGGCTCAAAATTTGGGTAAAACATCAAACCGATGTGCTTTTTCGAAACGGTGTATTCAATGGTGTACGGAAAATTTCTGCCCGGCAGTTTCAGGATTTTGTAGCGGACATCGTTCACGAAATACTGGGCGACTTTGAAATCTTCGATGTCCTTTTTTTTCAAATTCCGAACCAACGTACCCGCTGCATCGAAAACTGACGCCTCGATGTTTTCAATTTTTTCAAAAGGATAGTAATAAAAATACGGCTCGCCGAACTGCTGAAACGCCCGTTCGTTCAACAAAGTAACCGCCCGGTGCTCGACGGATTTGGCCTCGCCGATGTTTTCAACATAAAATGTAAAATCGTAATTTCGGACGACGGCATCGGCATTTTCCAAAAGCGATTTTGAAATGTTGGAAAATGCGTAGTTCGGTTGGGAATTCGAAAAAAATGGAATAAAAATGGATAGAAAAAGTAGAGATTTCATGGTTTTCAAATTTTAGTCAAAACGATTTGCTCCTCCATTTTTGCTGTGATTCCAGCAAAAAACAGTTTCAAATCTTCGTATTCACTGAAAATGACGTACCCGTTTTTCATCTTGTTTCGCACCGTGATTTTCACTTTTTCGGGCGTCGCTTCCGCAAAATAATCGAGCGAAAGCATGTTTTCTCCGAACGACATTTTGGCAGATTTTGGAATTTCTTCCGCTCGAAAACCGACGGGAATCACAAAATTGAGGATGTAAGTTTCTTCGTGCGGCGCGCCGAGGTCGATGTTAAAATGGCGCGTCGGTTCTTTAAATGGGTTGTCGTGCAAACCCAAACCGAGCATCGGCGAGAGGTAAATTTTGCTACCGGAAACCGTCGCGGCGGCGGTTGTTTCGAGGTTGAAATCTATTTTTACGTTTGGCATTTGCCAATTTTCGAGGTTTTCAGTTTTCAAATCCGTGCATTTTCCATCGGCCAACCAATCTTTAAAAGTTTCCTGGACGAGGCTTTGCGCGTCCTTTTCTTTCATTTTTGAACGGCTCGAAACTGCCCCAAAACCTGATTCGGAATACGAAACATTGCCATTCATCCCGCCTTCCGGGTTCAAATTGAAGGTCGCCAAAACAGCAGTTCGGCTGCTGATTTTGTTTTGCAGCGGTATCCATTCCACCAATTCTTCCGATTTCAACAACAAACCTTCGCCGTTCAAATCTTCTTTTGGCAGCAGGCCAATTGGGTTTGGAAAAGCCGAAACATCCACCAAAATCGGGGCGGCGTCGTCCATTTGAACAGCCACAATCACTCGGCTAAAACCTTCAACCGAAACCCGCGTCGGATGCAATTTTCCGTTCTCCCGGGTGCTCAGCAAAACTGGCCAAGCATTCACGTCCGCTTTTCGCAACATATTGATAAAGAGGAGATTGAGATCGGTTGCCGTACCTTTTCGGTCTTTCGAAAGTGTTTCGAGCGACTGCGAAAGCCACGGGAAATCGAGATTTTTTGACTGGAAATTTTGCCCGATATTTTCATAAATCGCAGCCACTTTTTCGGCATTTGTTGTTTTTCCGGCGATGCAATTTGCGACCGCGTCTTTCGAATATTTTCCAGATTTCATGGCGTCTTCGTACACGTCTTCGAGCAGTTCTTTGCCCAATTTTTCCCACGAATTGTTGTACGTTTTGAACGTGGTATTTGACAAACGGTAGGTGTCGCCGTCGGGCACAATTTCAGTCCGGTAAACTGCGCGGATGTCAAAATTGATTTGGGCGAGAAAATCTTTCGGCGCGGGAACGAAGGATTCTGGTTTGAGTGCCGGGACATTTTCTTGGATAAAATGCATCGTTTTGACTTCGTAATTCACTTTCACATATTGAACACCACCGGCACTTGGTCCGCCGCGCGAAGCCATGCTGATGGACAAATTTTGGCGTTTGCTATCTTCTTCCGCCAGCGAAAATTGCCCTTCGCCTTGCGACATTTTTTGAAATTGGATAAAAGTGGGGACAGCCGCCTCGAACTCGCTCCAAATGGTCGGCACCCCGATTTTTTGAAAAATCCAATTCGGAATGTCAATGATATCATCATCGACAATCGTGTATTTGAACTCAATGATGCAGCCTTCGCGGACGCCGGGGATGGTGATTTTTTTGAGCCACCGTGATTTGGTCAGTTTATCGGTAAAAATATTGTCGTTGGAAATTTTGATTTCCGTTGTTTTTCCACCCTCAAATTGGTAGCAAACCGCTTTCAAATCATTGATTTTCTGCCAACTGAAATGTGCAATGACCACATTTGCCATATCGTAGGCTTCTTTTTTGAAAATTTTAATCCGTGCGTGCCGCTCGAATTTGAAGACGAAACCGAGGTTGTCCACAAAATCGTGGGTCACTTCGCCTTTGTCAAAAAGCACGACCGCCGGGGCAGCGGGGTCGTTTTGGTAGGATTGCATGGCAATTTCTTCGTCAGAAATTTTTCCAAACTTGGTTTTCAATTCTTTTTTTTGGGAAAAAACAGGCAGGCAAAACAGGAGAAATGCAGCCACGAGGCAGGACGAGTTTTTCATCAGTTACTAGATTTTGAAGTTGACATTTCTCGAAGTGAGAATTGTTGGAAATGGGTGAAAAGCGAATGCAAACTTATTTAAAAATGGAAGGAAGAGCAATTTCTTACCGTCATTTTAAATGTTTTTGAGATTTTAAAAAGGCCTCTGCGACCCGCGCCACTGTTTCATCCACTGACCTGTATTGAAAATCAAAAACTGACCGCGACTTTTCATTTTCATAAAAAAACGAGTTGCTGCTCGTCCGGGCACTTTCGCGGGTGACCATCGGTTCGCTGCCCAAAATTTTTTCTTTCAACCATTCGACGCGCCACGCGACTTCGGCGAGCCACGGCGCGGCGCGGATTTTTGGCGGCGGAACTTGCAGCGCGGCCGCGATTTTTGTAAAAATTTCCTGAAAACTGAGGTTTTCCGAGTTCAAAATGTAGCGTTCGCTGCTGATTTCTGAGTTCATCAATAAAATCATGAACCGCGCCACGTCTTCGACATCCACAAAACCGGAGCGACCAATCGGGTAAAATTTCAAACCGTCAAAAACTTGTTGGAAAAAACGCGTCGAGCCACTGCCCCAAAATCCGCTGCCCAAAATGATGCTCGGATTGACGATGCCAATTTTCAAACCTTCGGCCTCGCCACGCCAGACTTCCATTTCGGAGAGGTATTTTGAAATGGCGTAGTTCGAGTTCAGTTTTCCGGGCTGCCACGAGTTTTTTTCGGAGAGGTGCGGGCGTTCTTTTGACCGCCCGATGGCCGCGATGCTGCTGACGTGCACCAATTTTTCGATGTTTTTTTCCAAACAAAGATTGACCACGTTCGCCGTACCAGCCACGTTGACGTGCATCATTTTCCGCAGGTCGCTGGGGTGAAACGAAACCATCGCCGCGCAGTGAAAAACCTGCTCCACATTTTGAAAAGCATCTTCGAGCGCGGGCAAATCGTTGACATCGGCCTCGAGCCACTCGATTTTTTTTTCAAAATCGGCCACCAAATCGAGGCGACTTTCGTGTCGGCGAATCGCTCGAACGTCCGTCGCGCCGTTTTCCAACAATTGCCGCAGCAAATGCGAACCGACCAAACCGGTGCCGCCGGTGACCAGGATTTTTTTATTTTTCATTGAAATAATTGCTAAAAAATGGGAAAACGGCGAACCAATTTTCAAATAACCAATCCCCAATCACTTAAAACTTTGCGTGTATTTCGCCACTGCTTCAATTTCTCTCGGCGTCAAAATTTCCTGAAAAGGCGTCATCATGTTTCGGCCTTTCGAAATCACGGCGATGCGTTCTTCGATGGTCAAAGTTGATTTTGAAAAGTCTTTCGCGCCGTTCAAACCCAGTTTTCCATCGGGACCGTGGCAGGCGGTGCAAAATTTTTTAAAAATAAATTGCCCGTCGGGCGGCGGCGGAGTGAGGTTTTTGGAAGCGGTTTCTGCGTCATCTCCACATTTTATTAAAATAAAGCAGCAACAGACAAGCAGGCTGAAAATGACGATTTTGTTTGTAAAAAGTAGTTTCACTGAATAAAACGGGTAGTTTTAAATAAAAAATTATCGATTTTGGAAATTTTTACAAATTACTAATAAGTACCAGCAATGGCATAATTGTTGTATTTTGAAAAACAGCAAGGCAAATTTTCCGAAGTCTTGAAAAGTAATTTTTCCGACATATTATCTTTAAGGAAGATTTTAAAATCGAGAAATTGATTTTACTTTTGCCCCACAAACTTCGGAAAACTTCCTTCCGCAACGAAACATTTACAAAGCGGTTTCGTTAAAATTTTCCAAAGAAATTTAGGGTGAGTGTTTGTTCATAGTTTTTGTTTTTTACTTTGTCCCCCGATGCAAAATCGGGGGCATTTTTTCCCCTCGAATTTATCAAATTGATTTTTCTGTCCCACATTTTGGGATTTTGAATAAAGAATAGTGTTTGTTCATAGTGTTTGTTTTTTGTTTTGTCCCTGTCAAGTAGCAATTATTTGGCAGGGTTTTTTTTGCCCCAACCGTTTTTTTCAAACAAAAAAAGCCATCTCGATTCGCGTCGAGATGGCTTTTTTGTTTTGAAAATTAAGATTTTGAAAACGAAAAAATTAAAAAACAAGGAACCGCCCAACTCGCACCGCCCGCCCATTTTCCAAAATTTCCAAAAAATAAACACCTGCCGGAAATTCATTTACCGACATTTCAAAAACCTGGTTTTCGGCCAAATTTTTCACCACCTGCCGAAGCGTTTTTCCACGACTGTCCGAAATTTTCAAAGTGAAATTTTCGCCTTCTGGCAAGTCAGTTTTTACCCAAATTTTTTCACCCGCCGGGTTTGGAAAAATTTCTAAATTGTTGATTTTCAAAAGTTTATCGTCTGTTCCAACCAAGTTTGGATCAACAAATGCGACCACCGGAATCCGTTCGCTGAGACATTCCGCGCCGTAAAAATCAACTTCCCAATTGTAAAAATAGTAGTAAAATTCTTCGCCAAACTGCGAGTGTTTGAGGCTGACGACGCCCGGAATTTGGTACGGATAAACCACGCCGTCGTCGCTGCGGCGGAGTTGCGGGCTGATGGAATTCAGGTTTTGAAGGTTCACATCTTCGTTGGTCGTGAGTTTCAAATCTGTGCCGATGGGGATGTCAAAATCGAGATTTATCACCGTCGTGCCGTTCGGAATGTTCACCGATTTGCTTTGCAAAACTTTTCCGTCGGCGTCCCACAACTCAATTTGGCGGACGCGGGTCAGGGTAGAATACACTTTTACCGTTTTCAAAATGAACGGCTGGATGCAGTCAAAAATGATTTGCCCGTTGAATTGTTGGTTGCCAAAATTGGAACCAGAGTGGTTCATCATGCCTGCAAATTCGTTCGGTTTATCATCCAAATCGAGATTGGCCAGCCAAAAAGTATCGGTTTTTATCAAAGCAGGCGTGGGAAATGGATTGCCTTTGAAAATTTCAGTTCCACCCGTCAAGGCGTCAAACCAATGGTACTCGTCGCCGCCCGCGCCTTTCAAAATCGCCGAGCCACCGACCCAAGTTGTGTCGCCGATGGCCTGCGGCACGACCGGTTTTTTAAATTTCAAATCTAAATTTTGAGAAGCAAAAACTTCGCACATCCCAGCCGATTCGACAAAGTAAATTCCTGATTGTGAAACAGTTATGATTTTTGAAGTGTCGCCGGTGCTCCACAAATATGCGTCCGCCGGACTGCAAACGAGCATGATTTCGTCGCCATCGCAAGCCAAAGTGTCGCCGATAATTTCAATTTTTGGAATCTGAATCGGGTCAACCACCACTTTGATTTGATTGGAAATTGAAAAACATCCAGCCGTGTCGGTCACCGTCACTTTGTAATTTCCGGCCATCGTCGCCGTGATATTTTGGGTGGTGTCGCCGGTTGACCAGAGGTATTTTAGGTTGTCGGGCGCGGCGAGCATCACTTGGTGGCCGGAGCAAAAAGTGGTCGCGCCGAGTGCCGTGATTTCCACTTTTTCCGAAACGCAACCGCCTTCCGAAATGGTCAAATATTGGTCGGCGACCACATTTTTCACGACATCTCGAAAACCGGACGGCCACAAAATGACGACCGAATCCACCTGCGGATTTTGCCCCAAACCAAAAATGACGGACAACGAATTTTGGATGCCATAACTCTCGCCCGACCGCACTTCGCGGATTTGCTTGCCCTGCGGCGTGAAAATCGTGATGCGCGACCCGACCGCGCTGCGATTGCTCAACGTACCGCGCAAAGTCACGCCGAGGTAGTGATTTTGGTTGCCGGCGTTCATCCAAAGTGCGTCGGGCGTGGTGCTCGGCATGTTGTAAATTTCAGCGTAACCCGCATAAATGTCTGGAAAACCATCGTGATTGAGGTCGCCGATGGCAAATGACTCCATATTATTTTGGTCAAAAAGATTGGGCAGCGAGGTGAAAGTTTTGTCGCCATTGTTTTTAAACAAAAAATCTACGTCGCCGCCGACCAAAATATCGAGGAATCCGTCGTTGTCAAAATCTCGAAAAATGCCTTGAATCGGCGAGCCTGAAATTTCATTTAACAATCCAGCCGCGTCGGTGATGTCTTTAAAAACGCCCGTTCCGTCATTTTCCAAAAGTTGGCTGCTCACGTCGTGGTTCGTGATAAAACAGTCCATGTCGCCGTCGTTGTCGAGGTCTCCAAAATCGGCAGTCCAAGATTGCGCGCCGATTCGCAGGCCGCTCCAATTGGTCACGTCTTGCGAAAACGTGCCGTCGGAATTTTGAATAAATAATTGATTGATTCGCCGCGGGTCGCTCGGGCTGTCCACGCCCTGCCGACATTTTGCGATGTAAAAATCGGTGCGGCCATCGTTGTTGACATCCGACCAAACCGCGCCGTAATTTCCAGAATTATCGGAACTCGGCACGGTCGCCAAATCCATCATCGTCGGGTCGTAATCCAAATTTCCGGTGCCGTCATTTTTAAAAATTCTGGAAATTTCGTCGTCGTGGCAGACCACCGCATCGAGCCAACCGTCGTTGTTGATGTCGAAAAAACTGACGGATTGAACAAAAGTGCCGGGTTCGACCAATTGTTTTACCTCAAAACCAGCGCCGTCGGCATTTGCCATAATAACAAAAACGCCTTCGTATTCGCCGCCCGTCAAAATATCTGAAAAACCATTATTATCCAAATCTCCAGCGCACATTCCCCAAACTGATTCTGGATAAATATTTCCAAAATTCAAATTTTGAAAATTTTGATTGGGTGCGGCTTGATATTCAATTTGCAAATTTTGCCCCTCGTCGAGGCGTGCAACATCGTCCAAACCATCGCCATTCAAATCCAAAACGGCAATCGCCACGCCGGAATGGACATTTTGATTTTGAAATAAATGGGTGTTTTTGGAAAAAGAAATCTGCGCCGCAGATTTTTGAGAGATTGCCACGAGGGCAAAAAGCAGGATTTTGGACAGGCAAACTGCCGTGATTTGAAGGCTCTTTTTCATGTCTTTTTTTTGAAAAATGCCCGCCCGGATGGTCGGACGGGAAGAGCCGAAAGGTAGCGCGAGCGGGGTGGAAATTTTTCTAAAAAAATGAAAATGGGCGTGACGTGGAATTGATTTTGATTGTCATGTTGAACGAAGCGAAACATCTGAGTCAGAAATTTATGCAGAGGTTTCGCTTCGCTCAACATGACATCAACTTTACTGCAAAAGTCGTTTCATCACCTCGGCATTGACTTCGGCATCAAAAATGGCTCGCACCGGAATCAAAAAACCTTCCAACTGGACACTTTGAATCGAATCTTCGATGGTTGCTTTTTTGTAAAGTTCATATTGCCCGGCGGTTTCTTCCGATAGCAAATACTGTTCGACGGTTTGTTTTTTCGGGTCAATTATCCAATATTCGGCGATGCCGTGCGAGGCGTAATCATCGAATTTGGTTTCGCGGTCGCGTTTCGTGTTTTCCTTGCCGGGCGACAAAACCTCGACCACCAAATCCGGCGTGGGATAAACATTCATTCCGGCGTGAAATTTATCTGATTTTTCCTTTTTCCAAAACGCAACGTCTGGTTCGTAATCATTCCGAATCATTCCGACGAGTGCTTTTTCGACGCGCACCCTGCCAAGTTTTTTTATGATAGCATAAATATTGGCAACTCCACCCAAATGCAGTACGGCTTCGTTGTGGTCATCGGCGGCGGGCGAGTGCATCACGACCGAACCGTTGATAAATTCGGCTTTGGAATCTTCGGTCAACCACGACCGAAATTCGGTGCGGCGTTTTTTTTCATCATCCAATTTTGAGTGGAGACGGTCAAGCAAAATGGGCAGGGAAGGAATTTCCAAAAGACTGGACTCCATATTTGATTCAAACATTTCGCGTAGTATTTTGGGCAAAAATAGTCGTTTTTGACGAAAAATTAATTGATTCTCACCCACATAATAAACCAATCGGGCAAATGGTTTCCGAAAACCACCACTTTCGTAAATCCAAAATCGCAATCCGTAAATCTATTTACATTTGCCGCACATTCTGTTTTCATCAAAAAATGTCAAAAAATGCTACAAATTAAAACCATTCGGGAAGAAAAAAGCCGCGTGCTCGCCGGTTTGAAAAAAAGAAATTGGTCGGCTGCCCAACTGAAAATCATTGACAAAATCCTCGCCGCCGACGACCTGCGCCGCGCCACGCAAAATGAATTGGACAAACAATTGGCCGAGCAAAACCGCATCGCAAAACAGGTCGGCGCGTTGATGGGGCAAGGAAAAAAAGACGAGGCCGAGGCCGCAAAATCGCAAGTCGCCGCGCTGAAAACTGCCTCGAAAAATTTGGAAGAACGCCTTGACGCGGCCAAAACCGAACTGGAAAATTTGTTGATCACCGTGCCGAACATCCCCCACAAATCCGTCCCGAAAGGCAAAACGCCGGAGGAAAACAAAGTGGCCAAAGATTGGACGGCGGCCTTCCCAGATTTGGGAGAAAATGCCCTGCCGCACTGGGATTTGGGCAAAAAATACAACCTTTTTGATTTTGAAATCGGCGTCAAATTGACGGGCGGCGGCTTCCCAGTTTACCGTGGAAAGGGCGCAAAATTGCAACGTGCGCTGATCCAGTTTTTTTTGGATGAAAACATCAAAGCAGGTTACGAAGAAATTTTGCCGCCGCACCTCGTCAACGAAGAAACAGCGCGCGGAACCGGCCAACTGCCCGACAAAGAGGCGCAGATGTACGCTTGCGAACGCGATAATTTGTATTTGATTCCGACCGCCGAAGTCCCGGTGACCAATATTGTCCGCGACGAAATCATCGCTGAAAAGGATTTGCCTTTGAAAATGACAGCGTACACACCTTGTTTTCGCCGCGAGGCGGGGGCTTGGGGCGCGCACGTCCGGGGTTTGAACCGGGTGCACCAATTTGACAAAGTGGAAATTGTGCAAATCCAGCACCCCGAAAAATCGTACGCGGCCTTGCAAGCGATGGTGCGGCACATCGAAGGTTTGATGAAAAAATTGGAGTTGCCGTACCGGATTTTGAAATTGTGCGGCGGCGACATGGGTTTCACTTCGGCCTTGACTTTCGATTTTGAGGTGTTTTCCGGGGCGCAAAAACGGTGGCTCGAAGTCAGTTCGGTCTCGAATTTTGAAACTTTTCAGACCAATCGGATGAAAATCCGCTTCCGTGATGCGAACGGAAAAATCGAATTGGCGCACTCGTTGAACGGTTCGTCCTTGGCTTTGCCGCGCATCGTGGCGGGGCTTTTGGAAAATCATCAGACGGCGGAAGGCATTAAAATTCCGAAGGTACTTTGGAAATACACGGGGTTTAAAATCATTGAATAATTAGATTTGACAACTTTTAAAAAGTTGTCAAATCTTTTGAAAAAAGTCCTGCTTTCTAAACCAAGATTTAGAAGCAGGACTTTTCTATTTTTGCATAAATATTTTTACAAACAACACACATCAAACTCTTCTGCCGTGCGCCATTTTTTGCTTTTTATCATTTTCAATTTGATTTTAAACGCCTTTGTTTTTGGACAAGACAAAGGCAAAAAAATCATTGTCCAAACTGAAAAAGACAAGTTGGAAGCACAACTTATTTTAGATGATAAAACCGCTCGCGCTGCACTTTCTGATGCCATTAAATTGAATAACAAACAATCAATTATTCAAGCACATCAATCTATTTCTTCTATAAATTTAAAATTAGACAAACCGGATACGGCGGTTGTGCATTTGCTGGCGGCAATAAAATTAACGGATAAAATCAATAACAATTCGGCGCAGCGGGCGAGTTTGTTTGCTGAATTGGGCACTGTATTTCTTAATGAAAATTTATACAAAAACGCTATCCCCTATTATGATTCTGCACTGATTTATCAACCCAATAATTTAGAAGTTATTGAAAAACGTGGCGATGCTTTTTTATTGGACGGAAGATTATTGCCTGCGGAAAGGGCTTATCAACCATTGATTGATAAATTATCGGGCGATGGAAATATGTTTCGAGTTGTTGAAATTTACCAAAAATTAGCGCAAGCCAGTAATCGGTTAAATTCGCCCAAAAAAGGGATAGAATATTATCTATTGATTCATGGAATTGTGGAAAGAATTGGCAGCGCAGAAGAAAAAGCAAGGCTTTATAACAACCTTGGTTATCAATATTATTTGATTGGCGATTACAATGGGGCATTGAATTATTTGCAACAGGCAAAAGCAATTTCTATCCAATTTAAATGTGCAAATCCTGAAATCCCGTTAATCAATTTAGGCATTGTCCAACACAATTTAAAGGACAATAAAGCAGGCATACAAAATCTGTTGACTGCTTTAAAATATTTAACGGATAGAAAGGATTTTACAACGGTTGCAAACGTTGAGCACATTATCGCACAAACATATTTTGGGGCAAATGATTTTTACAATGCTTTGTCCCACAACAATTTAGCGATAAAATATGCCCGCGAAAACAAGCAGCACGATGTCTGGCGGAACGCCTCAAAAACGGCTGCCGAGATTTATCTCGAATTGTACGACCACGAAAATGCGATAGAATATTATCGAGATTATTTAAAATTGGACGATTCATTGAGAATGGTTGACCGGAACATTGAACGCACAGTTTTAAATAAACAAACACTATTGGAAAGAACAGAAAAGAACACTCAATTATTAATCAGAGAAAACACGATTCAAGAACTTTATCAAGATAGAATAAAACGGGAACAAGATAATTTACGATTGGCCAACAGCGAGTTGACCTTGCTGGCCAAACAAAAACAAGACTCAGTTTTACTTTTACAGAAAGAACAAGATTTATCTCTGAAACAAAATGAGATAAATGAAAATGCAATTAATCAAAAGACGCTTGAATTATTACAACTCAATAAATTAAGGATTTCAGAGGCAAAACAACGTGCTTCTGAAAAAGAGTTATTTGAAATAAACCAAAAAACAGAATTGGAACGCACCCAACAATTGGCGAAAGACAGCCTCGCCGCCCACAATTTGGAACGCCTGCAACAACAAGCCGAAATCTCCAATTTGAAGCTTGAAAAACAAGGGAATTTTCGAAAATTCGCAATCGGATTGGGCGTGGTCGCGATGTTGATTTTGGGAATGTTGGCCGCCGGTTGGTTTTTTGCCCGAAAAACGAGCCGCCGTTTGGCCGTCCAAAAAAACCTGATTGAACGCGAACGGACAAAAAGCGACGGCCTGCTGCGCAATATTTTGCCCGACGAAATCGCCGCCGAACTGAAACAAAATGGTTTTGCGAAACCCCGGCAATATGAACAGGTGACGGTTTTGTTTACGGATTTTGTGAATTTTACGAATTTATCCCAAAAACTGACGCCAACAGAGTTGATTGATGAACTCAACGAGTGTTTTCAGGCTTTCGATTTGATTGCCGACAAGCACAATTTGGAAAAAATAAAAACCATCGGCGATGCTTTTATGTGTGCAGGCGGCGTGCCGGTTCCGAACGAATCCAATCCGGTAAACGCCGTTGCCGCCGCCCTCGAAATGTACGAATGGCTCAAAAACCGACCGAATGAAAAGGTTTTTCGGGAAATGCGCATCGGAATCCACACCGGACAGGTGATTGCCGGGGTGGTTGGGAAAAATAAATTTGCCTACGATATTTGGGGAGATGCCGTGAATTTGGCGGCACGGCTCGAAGAATTTGGCGAACCGGGGCAAATCAATATCTCTGGCGCGACTTTCGAATTGGTCAGTGATTATTATGAATGTATTTATCGTGGGAAAAACGAGGTGAGAAACAAGGGATTTGTGGATATGTATTTTGTCAAACAAGGTTGAAATTTACCACAAAGGCACATCAGAAAACATAAGTTTAAACCAAAACTTATGTTTTCTGATGTGCCTTTGTGGTAAAAAAACGGTGTGTTGAAAACTACTTCCCAAAAATATCCGCGAAATAGTGCTCAATCGTCGCCCGAATCACGAGCCGATTTTTGACCACATATTTTTCATCCACCGCAATCAACGAAGGCGTGCCGGGCACCGGGAAATTTTTTGAAAATGCCTCGCGCTGACCCGTGGTGAGAAAAACATTTGGCCATGGCATCGGCTCGTTTTGTAAAAATTGCTTCCAATCTGCATCCGTTTTGTCCATGCAAACCGCGATGACTTCGAGGCCCATCGGATGATATTTTTCATAAAAACCCTTTAAAATTGGCTTAAATTCTTTGCAATGACTGCACGAGGTGCGCCAAAACATCAGCAAAGTGAGTTTGTTTTTTTCTGCCACTTTTTTGAAATTGACTTGCAGCCCATTTTGGTCGGGCAAAGTGGCATCGAGCGGCGATTTGCCAACCTCGCAAGCCTTCAACGACAGCACCAAATTTTTGAAATATTCCGAAAGATGCGTGTCCTCCGACGAGCAATCTGGCGCGTGCCATTTCAAAATATGCGTGACCGCCGCGTCATTTTTCAAATCCAAAAAACGGTCGAGCAGGTATTGAAAAAGCCACAAATCCACGTCCTCGTTGCCGTTTCGTTTGGCCATTACTTTTTCGATAAAATCAATATGTCCGGCATCGGTTTCTGGAAAATATTTTGTGTGCGCATCCCGCAGCAACCTCGTCGTGCCGTTGAAAAATAAAATCCGGCGGTCGCGGGTCGGCACCTTGTCCAAAAAATGTGCTCTGAAAAATGCGGCTTTGTCTTTCAAATTTGCCAGCGAATCGTTCGGAAAATCAGACGGCAAAATGATTTTAAAAATTTTAGCGGCCACGTCGCCAGCGAAAGTGCCTTTTTTTTGTCGTTCGATATTTTCAAAAACACGGTTCGCACGCTGTGCAGCGGCTTCTTGCAAAGCCAAAAGTTCAGCCATTTTTTTTGCAAAATCGGGGTCGCTGCCCACCAAATTGGACATCGCAGCTTGGCAACTGTCTTTTTTAATTTGATATTTTCGCTGCTCAGAAAGCATCAAAAAATAGGAAGTGTTTTCATTGTCTTCCAAATATGCCGAGCCGCCATTCAATTGTTGGAAAGCGATAAACCCAAAATCCAGCACCATTTCACCTTGTTTTACTTCCGGCAAAATAAATTCAAGCCATGCTTTTGCTTGGCCGTGCACCCGAATCCGGCACTGCCCGTTGTTGCCAGAAATCTTTTTTTCAAAATAACCGACGGGGCTGAGGCCGACCGAATCGAGTTGCCGCCACTTGTCCATGTACCACATTTCGATGTCCAAAATCTTGGTGGCCGACGGCGGCAGGTTGGTAATTTTTCCTTTTATCGTGATGGGTTGCGCAGCGATTTTTCCGAGAAAAAAGATAAAAATAGCGGCGAAGACAAGGCATTTTTTCATACTAAATTTGAGTTTTTTGATGAAAACTGGCGCAAAAAAAAGAAAAACCAGCGGGTCGGGCACTGTGTTTTGCAAGTCGTTAACCTGCAGGAAACAAAAAAGGCCTCCCGTTTTGGAAAGCCTTTTTCATCATCAAAGTTGATAAATCTTGTCCAAAAGTTCCTGCGTCGAACCGTAATCCTCGCCCGCCGATTTTGCCATTTCGATGGCTTTTTGGGCATATTTGATGGCCGATTTTTTCTTTTTCAATTTAAAATACAAAGCTGCCAGCGTGTCATTGTTGAAATAAGCATCACGTAATTTGGCCGATTTTTTCGCCCATTTCACGGCAGTTTTCAACTGTTTTTGGTCTTCCACAACTTTGTAAAAAGTCCAAGCCACCTCGTTCAGTTCGTCGGCATCGTTCGACGGGTATTTTTTGTAATGTGCCAGAGCCGCCGCCGCAAAACCTGCACGGTCGCCAGCCTGCCGGGCAGCGGTCATTTTGTACGCCGAAGCCATCCGCGCACCTTCTTCCGGGTAAATTGTTAGAAACAATTTTTCAATTTCCGTGGGCGTCATTTCCGGTTTTCCGGCGAGATATTGGCCGAAGGCATCTTCGATTTTTACAGCCACCTGCCGCACGCCAAATTTGTCCTCGAACTGTTTTTTGTTTTTTGTAAAATATTGAAAACCACGCGAATACGGGTCGCCGACAAAATTGAAAATCACTTCCATGTTTTTTTCAGAACCCAAATCGCCCTGCGTTTCGAGGTATTCTTCTGCGATTTTTGGCACTGCCGGGTCGAACGCCTGGCCTTTCACTTCCAAATAATTCAACAAAAATTCGGGTGAACGCTCGCCGTTTTTGTACCGCGCATCCAAATTTCCAAGCCGTTTTTCGGGAGTCGTCGCCGTTTTTCCGAGTTCCAAAAACTCCACCGGGCCAAAAAAACCCGCCACGCGATGCACGACCGCGCCGTCGCCGTCAATAAATAACAAGGTCGGGTACAAATTGACCTCGTATTTTTTGGCCAAATCAATGCCTTCACCTTTTTCCATGTCCATTTTGACATTGATAAAATTGGCGTTGAAAAACGCGCCGACCGTGGCATCGGGAAAGGTTTGTTTGGTCATCATTTTGCAAGGGCCGCACCATGTCGTGAAGGCATCCATGAAAATCAGTTTGTTTTCGGCCTTCGATTTTTGGAGCACAGCCGCCCAATCGTCGTGATTAAATTCCATGCCTTGCGAAAAAATCGCGGCAGGGGCGAGGCAAAAAAGGAGGGAAAAAAATTGAAAAAAACGGGGGAGACTTGAAAATTTCATGTTGAAATTTTTGGTTAAATTTTTATGGTAAAAGATTGGTTTTCAATTGTTTGGAGGTCGAAATTTATTTTGTACCAGCGTTGGGTGGTAAAAAATTTGGAACTACAATTTTATTAGAGACGTGCTGCAAAACCAAAAAAAAAAAAAGTACGTTTTTTTTGATAGGTGGGTGTTT
>JANNMS010000175.1:0-16797 GCA_031398055.1 Saprospirales bacterium
GAGAAATCCCGAAGGGATTTTATGTAAAAACTCGCGCCTGAAAACATAAAATCCCTTCGGGATTTGAGGAAAATGCCCTTGCTCTGAGCTATAAACATAGATTCCCTTCGGGAATGGATTTTAATGCGTTTGACCTGCAAAGTTAACCAACTTTACCTACTTTTCAACCGCACAATCGGG
Source organism: Saprospirales bacterium (assembly GCA_031398055.1). Lineage (GTDB taxonomy): Bacteria > Bacteroidota > Bacteroidia > Chitinophagales > Saprospiraceae > M3007. Next base: position 181 of record JANNMS010000175.1, read on the forward strand.
CACATCATTTCTTCCAAAGAAATCCCGCCGTGCTGGAAAGTGTTTTTATAATAATTCTGATAGTAATTATAGTTGTTCGGATAGAGAAAGAAGCAATCTTCCTTTGCAAAAATAAACGAAGAACTGATATTTGGTCGCGGCAAACCCACTGTTTTTGGGTCGCGGATAGCCAAAACATCTCTATTGTCATACTGCAAATTCCGACCTACTTTATATCTTAAATTAGTAGTCGTTTCTTTATCGCCAATAACTTTGGAAGGCGTGTTTACCCGGATAGTTCCGTGGTCTGTTGTTACAAATAATTGCACTTCTTTTCCCTCAAGTTTTTGCAAAGCAGCCCACAATGGACTGTGCAAAAACCAGGAACGCGTCAATGAACGATAAGCCGGTTCGTCGCCCGCTAGTTCTTTTAAAACCTCCATTTCTGTCCTTGCGTGCGATAACATGTCTATAAAATTATAAACAATCACAGACAAATCGTTCTTTAAATAATTGCGGATGTTATCCACCAATTCTTTACCGTGATTAACATTCGTTACTTTAAAATAAGACCATTTGACTTCTTTTCTAAAAGTCTTGGCTATTTGTCTTTCCAAAAAGAAGTCTTCAAACAAGTTTTTACCACCCTCATCATTATCATTTTTCCATTTATCGGGAAAAGCGGATTCTATTTCAGAAGGCAACATCCCTGCAAAAATTGCATTGCGGCTGTATTGTGTTGCGGTTGGCAAAATACTTACATAAAAATCATCTTGTTCAGTCCGAAACAATTGATTGAATATCGGTTCTATCACTTTCCATTGGTCGTAACGAAGGTTATCCAATAGAATCATTATTGTCGGAACTTCATTGGTTGTTATTTTAGGAAAGATATGTCTTCGCATCAAATTATGCGACATCGTGGGTGCTTTATCGTTGTTTTTATTGAGCCATTCTGTATAGTTTTTTACGACGTATTTACTGAATTCTGTATTGGCTTGTTGTTTTTGTTGTGCCAAAATATCAGTAACTCCGGTCGCTTGATTTGCATCAACTTGCAATTCCCAACCAATGATTTTCTTATAAACTTCTTGCCATTCTGTCAGCGATAAACCGCCCGACAATTGCATAAAGATCTCTCGGAACTCTTGTTGATAATTCGAAGAAGTCTTTTCCCGAACCAATCTTTTATTATCAATTATCCTTTTTAAGGTCAATAGAATTTGATTAGGATTGACCGGCTTAATTAGATAATCAGAAATTTGAGAGCCGATGGCATCATCCATTACGTGTTCGGCTTCATTTTTTGTAATCATCACCACTGGCACATGGTTGTTCAGTTGTTTGATGCGCGGCAAGGTTTCGAGACCCGTCAAACCGGGCATGGATTCATCCAAAAAAACCACGTCCACATCGCCATGTTCTTTAAAAACATCCAACGCATCGTGGCCGTTGGAGGCCGTGACGACCTCGTAACCTTTGGTTTCGAGGAACCTGATTTGGGGTTTCAACATTTCAATTTCGTCGTCTGCCCACAGAATTTTGATTTTTTCCATTGTTTAGTTTATTGAGTTGATTATTTATTGGTTTAAAAATGGTTGGGAACAGCCACGAAGGTAGCTACCGGTTGATTAAAAATGTTAAAATTGAATCCCCGCAAATCGGCAACCCGGTTAAATTTTTATCAAATTTCCCGCCAGTTGATTCGCACGGAGACATTGCTTTACTTTTGCACGACCTTTATTTTTATCTGTTTTTCTATGAAAAAATTAACGCCCCAAATTTTTCGAACGATTGGCATTGCCTTTTTTGCCTTTATTTTTCACGAAAAAATAGAGGCTCGACAAGGGCATTTCAACTGGACTTCCGATGCCCGGATGGCTTATAATTTTGCGACAGCACTCCGTTTTACAGAATCCCGCGCCGTTTTAAATACGATTGCATCAAACGACCCGGACAATCTTTTGCGGCCTTTTATTGAAAATTATATCGATTTCTTTACAGTTTTTATTAACGAAAACAAAAACGAGTACGCCACGCTGCGAAAAAACCTCGACCCGCGTTTGGCCGCGATTGCAAAAGGCGACAAGAATTCGCCTTATTATTTGTATTGTCAGGCTGAAATGCGATTGCAGTGGGCAATAGTTCGCGGCAAATTTGGTGATTATTTAACGGCGATAAACGAAACGAAACAGGCCTATGCTTTGCTCGAAGAAAACCAGAAAAAATTCCCGGATTTTGCGGCAAATAAAAAGAGTTTGGGTGTTTTGCACGCGCTCGTCGGGACGGTTCCGGACGAATATCGCTGGGCAATCCGAATGTTTGGTGGGATGCGGGGGACGATTGAACAAGGCTTGGCCGAAGTGGAACAGGCCATTGATTTTGGTAAATCGCACCCCGATTTTGTGTTTGCAAAAGAGTGTCTCGTAGTCTATGCTTTTCTATTAAAACACCTCGGAAATCAATCCGAATCGGCTTGGCAAATTATAAATTCTGGACAACTCCGACCCACCGAAAACCCGCTCGAAGCCTTTGCCCTCGCCAGTCTTGCGATGAAAACGGGGCGAAATGACGAGGCTATTAAAATTTTAGAAAATTGCCCGACGGGCGTTCAATTTCATCCTTTTCACTATAAAAATTTCTTGTTGGGCATAGCCAAATTGCAACGTTTGGATTGGGACGCGAATAAGCCGATTGAAAAATTTATAAAGGAATTTACAGGTATTTATGGTGTTAAGGAGGCTTATCAAAAATTAGCGTGGTTCCATTTGGTTGCTGGAAATCAATCTGGTTATAAAACTTATATCGCGTACGCAAAAACAAAAGGCGACGACCGTTTCGAGCCCGATAAAGCAGCCGAGCGAGAGGCCGAAACCGGTGAAATGCCCGACCCAACTTTATTGAAAGCCCGGATGCTTTTTGATGGCGGTTATTATCAACGTGCTTATGATTTATTGAGAAATTTGGGCGGAAACTTTATTTACAATCCACGTCTTCACCTCGAATATCAATACAGAATGGGCCGCATCGCGCACCAATTAAAACACCACGCCGAGGCCATTGATTTTTATGAAAAAACAATAAAAACTGGTGAAAAATCGCCCTGGTATTTTGCCTGCAATGCGGCTTTACAATTGGGTTTGTTGCACGAAGAACGGCGGCAAAATCAGAACGCCCGCACTGCTTTTCGCCGTTGTTTGGAAATAAAACCGGAGGAATATGCTGCCAGTTTGCACGCCCGGGCAAAGGCAGGATTGAACCGTTTGAAAAGTGGTTAATTTTTTATAGAGTTTCAATATTTTGTAAATTTGAAATCATTCAAAATTTACACTAATTTTATCTTTTGTTTTTAATCTAAAATTTTTTAACCAAAACAAATTTTTATGAAAAAGACACTTCCAATCGTCCTGCTATTTTACTTTTCAGGAATCCTGAATGCGATTTCCCAATCGCAAAAATTGTACACCCTCGAAACAAAACAAACCATTTTGGCGACTGCCTGGCAAGGCGAAACGATGCTCACCGCATCCACCGATGGTCTTTGCCGATGGTGGAATTCAAATGGCATTTGCCGGGATTCTTTTAATTTTGAGTCGCCAATTCCCAAAACCTATCAAGCCGTTTTTACAAAAAATGCGATGTTTTTGCTCGCCCAAACCAGCGATTCTTCGTTCGCGGTTTGGGACGTTCCGGCTCGGGTAAAAATTTGGGAAAATTCGGTCGGCTGCCCCGGCATCACCAATTTGGCGATTTCCGAAAACAACCATTTCATGTCGGCTGCCTGCAAAAATCAGGTGGTGCTTTTCGATTCGACAGGTTTGGAAATTGAGCGGTTTTCCCACGAAAAAACGCCGGTTTCAATTTCAATTTCAAACACGGGCGTGCTTTTGGTGGCCTACCCCGGCGGCGACGGAGTGGAAAAAACAGTCAAAATTTGGGGGCCGAAAAATGGGCAAAAAGAGCAATTTCAAAAACCAACTGTTGCCGAAAAATTGGTCGAACCACCCGTTCAAACTGCAAAATCAGCCGAAATCAAAACTGTCGAGGTCGATTTTTTGGACAAAAATCCAAGTGCAGTCATCGCCAAAAAATCAAATTATGCAGTGGTCGCCGGCACTTTTGGACAAGAAATAAATGCCCGGCGGCGGTTGGCTGATGTCAAAGAATGGGGTTTTTCAAATGCTCGTTTGGAAAGGAAAAATCAGCAATTCACAATCATCGCAGCCGAGTTTGCCACGCACGATGATGCTTGGAAAGTGAAAAAAAATTTGGAAGATAAATATGGGATCAGCGCGGCCGTGGTTCGTCAAAAATAGTTTGGAGGGCGAAATTTATTTCGCCACCGCTTTTTTCTTTGCCACCGTTTTCACTTTTTTCCCTTCAAAAACCTGCACCGCCAGCGGAGCCAATTTTATCGAAATCGAAAAATCCTTCCCGTGCGATGCCTTTTTTTGAGTTTCCAACGGAAGATTTACGTTGCCGCTGCCGCCGTATTTTTTGTCGTCCCCGTTCAAAATTTCATTCCAAACGCCCACGTGCGGCACGCCAACCGAGTAATTTTCAATGGTTTGTGGGCCAAAATGGCAAATCACGAGCAGCACTGCATCATTTTCATTTCCTTTTCTCAAAAATGCCAAAACAGAATTGCCTGTGTCGTCGCCCGAAATCCATTCGTAGCCGTCGGGGTGAAAAGCGTTGCGCCAAAAAGCAGGTTTCGATCGGTAAATTTCATTCAAATCACGAACCCACGACTGCACGCCACGATGAAAATCATACTGCAACAAATCCCAAACGATGCCCCGGTCGTGGCTCCACTCGCTGGTCTGGCCAATTTCACCGCCCATAAAAAGCAGTTGCGAACCCGGATGTACCCATTGATAACCCAAAAGTGCCCGCAAGTTGGCGAACCGCTGCCATTCGTCGCCGGGCATTTTACCGATCAAAGAATTTTTCAAATGCACCACCTCGTCGTGGCTGAGCGGCAACATGAATTTTTCGGTAAAAGCATAAACCATCGAAAACGTCAGTTCGCTTTGATGCCACGGGCGGAACTGCGTCGGACGTTTGAAATAATTCAAGGTGTCGTTCATCCAGCCCATCATCCATTTTTGTCCAAAACCGAGGCCGCCGTCGTAAATCGGGTGGCTCACTTTTGGGTACGCCGTGCTTTCTTCGGCGATCGTTTCGGCGGCCGGAAAATTTTGGTAAACCGCCGTGTTGAATTCCTGCAAAAAAGAAATCGCCTCCAAATTTTCGCGGCCACCATGAATATTAGGCATCCATTCGCCTTGATTTCTGGAATAATCGCGGTACAACATGGAGGCCACCGCGTCCACCCGCAGGCCGTCGATGTGAAATTTTTCCAACCAAAACAAGGCATTTGAAATCAAAAATGCCCGAACTTCATTTCTTCCGTAGTCAAAAACATAACTGTTCCAATCGGGCTGAAAACCCATCCGCATGTCGGCATAATTAAAAATATGCGTGCCGTCGAACAAATACAAACCATGAATATCGCTCGGAAAATGCGACGGAACCCAATCCATGATCACCCCAATTCCGGCTTGGTGAAAAGCGTCGATCAACATCATCAAATCTTCTGGATTGCCAAAACGGCTGGTCGGCGCAAAATATCCGCCGATTTGATAGCCCCAACTTGGAAAATAGGGATGCTCCATCAACGGCATAAATTCGATGTGGGTGAACCCCAAATCTTTGACATATTTCACCAATTCGTCGGCGAGTTCGCGGTAGTTCAGCGAGCGGTTGCCATCGGCCACTATTTTTTTCCAACTGCCGAGGTGGACTTCGTAAACCGACCAGGGGCGTGGTTTTCGGGCATTTTCGAGTTCGTTTTTTTGCCAATCGGCATCTTTCCAATCATAATCGTGCTGCCAAACGATGCTCGCGGTGGCGGGTGGCGTTTCCCAAAGCATGGCGAACGGGTCGCCTTTGTCCAATTTTTTGCCGTCCGGCGTGGTGATCCGGTATTTATAAATCGTCCCTTTTCCGAGCCCGGGGATGAAACCTTCCCAAATTCCGCTGCTGTCCCAGCGCGGCAACAACAGGTGCGCGTCGCCTTTCCAGCCATTAAAACTTCCGGTGACGGCCACTTTTTTGGCATTCGGTGCCCAGACCGCAAAATAAACGCCCGGTTGGCCGTCCACTTCGACGGGGTGCGAGCCGAGTTTTTCCCACAAACGAAAGTGTTTGCCGGATGCGAAAAGTGCGATATCGAAATCGGTGAGCAGGGAAAAAGGTTTGACGTTGTTCATTTTGGAAAAAATTTATGGGGCAAAGTACCACGTTTCAGAAAATTTATCGGTTCAATCCTGAATTTTCATTTTCTACCTTTGCCGCAATGGAAAATTGGCAAATAGATTTTGAATGGGTTCGCGTCCAGCACATTGTGAAAAATGCGCTGCGCCGAGACGAACTGCCCGACCTGAACATCGTGCTGCTTTTGATTGGCATCCAAGAATTGGGTTTCACAAAAAAAGGTTGGACAAAAGAGGAAAAACAAGATTTGATGCACGTCGGCGTGTGTACTTTGTTGATTTACGAAGGCTATTTTGAATTCGTCGGACGGGACGCCGACGGTTGGCCGCATTTTCGTCAAACCCGCGAAATGCAAAAGCAAGGACTGGAAAATCAGGAAATTTTATTGAAAAAATTGGCCGTTCAGTATTTTCAAGAACTGGAAAAAGACAACAAAGGATGGGATGGGATGGAATGATTTGTGATTTTAGAATTACAATTGTCCATAAAATCGTAAATCGTAATTCTAAAATCGTAAATCCATTTAATCCAAAATCGGCTCTGGTTCAAAAACTGGCATCGGCGCGACACCTTTCATCGTCCGATAACCTTTCATCAGCCCGCGTTTTGCTTCGCGCACAAAATTGATGATTTCATTGCGGTACTCCGACGGTTCGATTTCATATTCGATCAATTCCAAGGATTTATTGGTGCTCAAACCGCGCGTAAAAAGGATGCGGTAAATGTCCTCGATGTGCAACATTTCATCGCGGCTAAAACCACGCCGCCGCAAACCCGTCGAATTGATGCCTGCATAAGCCAACGGCTCGCGGGCAGCCGTGACGAACGGTGGGATGTCTTTCCGGACCAGCGAACCGCCGCCGACCATCGCGTGGCGACCAATCCGAACAAATTGGTGCACCGCAACCATGCCGCCGAGCGTCGCAAAATCACCGATTTCGATGTGTCCGGCGAGAGTCACGTTATTTGCCAAAACGCAGCGGCTGCCAACAATACAATCGTGCGCGAGGTGCACATAAGCCATCAAAAGGCAATTGTCGCCGACCATCGTTTTGCCAGCCGCCGTCGTGCCTTTGTTCAAAGTGCAGCACTCGCGGATGGTCACGCCGTTGCCGATGAAAAGTTCGGTCGGTTCGCCTTTATATTTTAAATCTTGTGGTATGCCCGAAACGACCGCGCCGGAGAAAATGCGGCAATTGTCGCCGATTCTCGCTCCGTTCAGGATGTTGACATTTGAGCCAATCCAACAATTATCACCAATCACCACGTCCTCTTCGATGTAGGAAAATGGCAAAATGGTGCAGTTATTTCCAATTTTGGCTTTGGGACTGATGACCCGCAAACCGTTGCTTTGGTAATTCATATTGCAGTAGAATGGTCGGTCTTGGAGAAATTGTAACCGATAAATTGATTGGATTAAACTGAAATGTGTACTTCTGGTTTCGAGAATTTAGATTTGACAACTTTTTAAAAGCTGTCAAATCTCGTAGTGTTTCCAATTGATTAGGTTTTCCGCCGCACAATTTGCGCGGTCAGTTCGCCTTCCGAAACTATTTTATTTCCAACATAAGCCGTGCCTTGCATGTGGCAAATGCCGCGTCGGATCGGTTCGAGCAGTTCCATTTTCAAAATCAAAGTATCGCCCGGGACCACTTTTGCTTTGAACCGCGTGTTTTCTATTTTCAAAAAATAAGTATCCCAATTTCCGGGGTCTGGGACAGAATGCAGTGCCAAAATGCCCCCGGTTTGAGCCAATGCCTCGATTTGGAGGACGCCCGGAAAAATCGGGTTGTCCGGAAAATGCCCTTGAAAAAAGGCTTCGTTGCAAGTGACGTTTTTCACACCGACCACTATTTTTTCAGAAATTTCAATGATTTTGTCCACCATCAAAAAAGGAAAACGATGTGGCAACATCCGGGTCACGGCCATCGTGTCGAGGACAGGTTCTTTTTCCGGATCGTATTTTGGTATGCCGACGAGCCGACGTTTTTCAATCAGTTTTTGTTTTAAAATTTTGGCAAATTCCACATTCGAGGTGTGCCCGGGGCGGGTCGCCACGATTTTTCCACGAATCGGTTTGCCCACCAAAGCCAAATCGCCCATCACATCCAAGAGTTTGTGGCGCGCCGGTTCGTTTTGAAAATACAATTTGACGGTGTTCAAAATGCCTTCGCCACTCACGTTGACTTGCGGTTTGCCCAATTTTCGAGCCAGCAAATCCAATTCTTCCTGCTCCATTTTTCGGTCGGCGATGACGATGGCATTTTCCAAATCACCGCCTTTTATCAAACCCAGTTCGAGCAATTTTTCCAATTCATGGACAAAAACAAACGTGCGGGCAGGCGCAATTTCAGAAACATAATCGTCCAGTTTTTCCATCGAAGCGAACTGCGGCACGAGGATGCTCGACCGAAATTCAATCATCACCGTCACTTCAAAATCGTTGGCCGGGAGTGCCAAAAATTCGGTGCCGGTCACTTCATCTTTGAACGCGATGGGTTCAGAAACCACAAAATATTCGCGCTCCGCTTCTTGAATTTGGCGACCTGCGGATTGCAAAGCCGCCACAAAAGGCATCGCTGTGCCGTCCATAATTGGCATTTCCGGGCCATCAATTTCGAGCAAAACATTATCAATTTTCAGCCCGGACAAAGCCGATAAAACGTGCTCGACCGTGCTGACCTGCGCTTCGCCGATTTTCAAAGTGGTGCTGCGGTTGGTCGAAACCACCAATTTTACATCAGCCGGAATGACTGGTTGTTCCGGCAAATCCATTCGTTGAAAACGATAACCATGCCCCGGCTCCGCCGGGCGAAAAGTGAGCGTGACGTTTTTGCCCGTGTGCAGGCCAATGCCTTGCACCGACACCGGGTTTTGAATCGTAGATTGCTTTTCCATAAATATTTTGTGGGAATTTGGCCGGGCAAAAGTAGCAAACTAACTATGAACTATGAACTATGAACTATGAACGGGCAAAAAATCATCGTCGAGTGGTCGCAGAATTGTTAAAAAGTGCAGCCTTGTTTCAAAAAGAATTGATAATCAATGAATTTATGATGGTTCATAGTTCATAGTTCATAGTTTTCACCACGCCCAATCATCCATGTTTTCCAGCGGTTGCGTTTTGATGGTTTTTTTTGTAAAAACGCGCTGTTTTTGTCTTTCCCAAATCAACTTTGCCAAAGCGATATTTGGCGGCTCGACCGCGCCGGGGTGCAAAACCTGATTGATTTTTGACTCTTCCACATCCAATCGGTACAACATGGACATCAAAAATTCTGGTTGCGTTTCGAGCAAATCTTCCACCCGCCGGGCGAGGGCTGCCAAAATTTCGGCCTCGTCGCCCGACGTTTCATCGGTTTCCATTTCAAAGTTTTTCCGGATAATTTCGGTGGTGGCGGATATGATTTCTGGGTCGCTGCTTTTCATTTTTTTAAATTTAATCTTTCAAAAACTCCTGCAAAATTACGAGCAATTCTTTCGGTTTTTCAGCATGAACCCAATGACCTGCACCTTCGACCGTGACGACTTCGGCAAGTGGAAAAAGTGAATGGATCAAAGGGATTTCACTGTTTTTTATATAATTTGACCTGCCGCCGCGCACAAAAAGGGTTGGTTTTTCAAAAACATCGCCCACGTGCTGCGGTCGGACGGGTGCCAAAATTTTGGGATATTCACGGGTCAAAGTTTTCAAGTTCATTTTCCAAGAAAACCCCCCGTCGGGTTCGCGGGTGATGTTTTTCAATAAAAATTGGCGCGTCCCGGGATCCTCGATTCGGTGGGCGAGAAAATCATCGGCCTCATTCCGGTTTGTGATTTTTGAAAAATCAAGTTCGTGCAAAGCCTTAAAAACATCGTGGTGATTGTCTGCTGCTTGGCTCGGTTCGATGTCCACGACGACCAATTTTTCCACCATTTCTGGATGGTCGAGGGCGAATTGCATCGCCACTTTTCCGCCCATCGAATGGCCGACGATTGCCGCATGGAACATGCCTTGTTTTTCCATGAATTTTTTCAAATCCTCGGCCATTTCTGGGTAGGAATGGGTCGCGGTGTGCGGCGAACGGCCATGATTTCGCAAATCTGGGGTAAAAACCGTGTGGTGCTCGCCGAGCAATTTGGCGATGGTTTGCCAGTTGTCGGAAAAACCGAACAGGCCGTGCAAAATGACGATTGGGCTGCCGGAGCCAAATTCTCGAAAGTATAAATCCATGTTGGTTATTGGTTATTGGGAAATTTGAAATTGGTTGTGCAAAAAAAACGCCCTGCAAATGTGTGTTGCAGGGCGTTTCTATTTAAAATTTTATCGAAAAATTCTGAATGACTTCAAACTGAGTGGTCAAATAACCAATTTTCCAATAACAAATCAACCAATTATTGGTTTCCCAATGCCACCAACCAATCCGCGATTTTATTCATTTCTGCTTTTGGCACATTTGGCAACGCGGCCATCGGTGCGTAGCCAGGCCAGTTGCCCGGTTCGGGTTTTTTGGTCAAAGCAATGATGCGTTTTTTCGAATATTTTTTCGCGGCAATCATCATCCAAGATGGGCCGACCATTTTCCGTTCGATGTGGTGACAGGTCGTGCAGGTGTTTTTGTCGAGCAATGCTTTCACGTCGGCAGGGATTTCGGGCGTGGGTTTCGGCGTGAATGCAACCAGCATCGAAAACAACGGCAGGAGTAGGAAAAGAAACTTTTTCATTATTTCAGTGAATTTAAATTTTTTAAAAATCTGACATTTGGTGAGACGAAAGTAGGGCGATTGGTTGCAGACGTACCGATTTTTGTGGGCAGTTTTTTCTAAACGAAAACTAAAACCTTTCTAAAACACATGAAATACCTGGTTTTATTAGTCAAAGCTATCATCGCGGCGGTGCTTTTGATGCACCGACTGGAAGAAATTGACTTGCTTTCGTGGCTGCCTGCCGGCAAAGTGCGGAACAATTACAATTACTATTTCGACACGGCGGCCGGCGTGGTCATTTTTTTGATTTTGCTCGATTTTATGCAAGTCATCATCGTTTGGTTTTACCGGCGGCGGCACCACAAAATGCGCGGCGAGGACAATTTTACCATCGGGATGGGGCATATTTACACGATTTTGGTGTACGCCGGGGTGATTGTCGGCCTGCTGACGATGGCGCGTTTGCAAATAAAAGAGGTCTTCACCTCGCTTTCCATCATTTTTGCGGGTCTCGCTATTTTGTCGAAAGAGTACGTTTCGAACCTGATAAATGGGATGATCATCACTTTTGCAGGCCATTTGAGCATCGGCGACAACGTGAAAATCGGCGAGCATCGCGGAAAAATTATTGATATCACGCTCCAAAACATCCACCTTTTGAATGACGACGACGATATAATTTATATCCCAAACTTGCTGGTTTTCACAGCAGAGGTTATAAATTATACAAAACGGATCGTCAAAAGAACGAGCATTGATTTTGAAATTGACCTAAAATACCTGCAAAATGTGGACGAACTCGAACGGATTTTGATAGAAACACTGCGCCCGTACCATGAAATGATCAAAGAAAACTCTTATTATTTGCGAGTTGCCGAGGTGAAAAAAGACCTTGTTCTGTTGAAATTTCAATACATTTTGAATGAACCAAACAAAGAACTCGAACGGGAAATCCGCAGGAAAACTATTCGAAAAACGGTTGAAATAATCTCAAATCGCCAAAAATTTGTGGACAAAACGGAGGACTTGCCGGCCACAACTTCGGAGGACGAATTTTTTTAAAAAAACTATGCTAAAAATCGGAGCAGAAAATGTTGGGGCTGCCAAAATTACCCAAAACGAACTTGCTAAAATCGGCCAATCCTGTGAGGTCATTGATTCCACAACTTTTAAAAATCTGTCAAATCTGCTGCTCGGCGGGCAGATAGATTTAGCCGTTTTTCCGCTGAAAAATTTGCCCCCAAATTTACCGGAAGGCATCGTCATCACCGCGGTTTCGGGGCGGGAAAACGGGCTCGATTGGCTCGCCATTTCTCCGCAATCCATTGATAATCAAAAACTTTTGCAACTCCGGGCAGGCGCAACGGTGGCCGTTTTTTCGGAAAGACAACGACTGCAATTTTTGGATTTTCGGAAAGATGTGGCGTTGAAAATGGAAGAAAAAAACTGGTTTTCGGTGCTCGAAAAATTGAAAAACGGGACGTTCGACGCGGCCATTTTTCCGGCGGACGAAGGTTTAGAATTGTCCAGTTTTCATTTGATAAAACTCAATCCGCAAGAATTTTTGCCCGAACCGGGGCAGGGTGTTTTGGCTTTTTTGGCAAATGCCCAGGACTTGCCGACGCGGCGGATTTTGAAAAAAATCCACCATCCGGAAGTTTCTGCATTGACAAATGTGGAACGCGGCGTGCTTAAAATTTTTACTGAAAAAGAAAAAACCTTGCTCGGCGTTTATTGCGAGCGCGATAATTCTGGAAATTTTCATGCTTTCGCTGCCACTAAAATTGGTGAAAGTTTGCGGCAAACCCGCGTTTCGCAAAGCACTAATTTTGGATTGGCAGAAAAAATTTCCAACAAACTTTTATAACACTTTTATATGCGATTCCTATTGTTTTTCTTATTGGCATTATCCAATTTGTTATCTGCACAAGTTCCACAGGATTATCTTTTTGAAAATAAAAACTATGATGAAGAGGTGCGCACGGTTCAATTGCATTTGCGCGGTGTACCATTGTCTTTTCCAATTGTCAATGTAGAAAGTGGGCAGAATACTATGATTTTGTCTTTCGACATAATGGGCGGCGAATTGCGCGATTTTATGTACACAATCGTGCATTGCACAGCCGATTGGCGGGCTTCGGATTTAGAAACCAATCAATATATTGATGGATTTACCGAAGATAGGATTACAGAATATCAAACATCATTGAATACACTGAGCAATTACGTTAATTATAGTTTGGCTTTGCCGAATAAAAATATTGGCTGGATGATTTCTGGAAATTATTTGCTCGTTGTTTGGGATGAAGAAACGGGAGAAACGGTTTTGACCCGCCGTTTTATGGTTTCTGAAACGGGTTGGCGCGTCGAATCCAAATTTGTCCGCGCCGCAAAAGTTGAAAAACAGGACACGCACCACGAGATTGATTTTTCGGTAATCCATGCCGGAACGCGCGTCGGGACGCCAAAAACGGAGGTAAAAGCAGTCATTATGCAAAATGGGCGTTGGGACAATGCCATCGGGCTGCTCGAACCGTTTGTGGCTTTGGGCGAAAAATTGAGTTACGATTATCAAGATAAAGTGGTTTTTCCGGCAGGAAAAGAGTTCCGGTTTTTTGATATCCAGCAGTTTGAATACAAAGCAATGAACGTGCAAAACATTGAACGCCGCAATAATTTTTATGAAGTTACTTTAAAACCCGAGCGCAGTTATTCCAATCAAGTTTATCAATATTGGGGCGATTTGGATGGCCGTTTTTCGATAGAAAACAAAACACCTCCTTATGAATTGGTTCAATGCGACTATGCAAAAGTCTTATTTACAATAAAACAAAACTTGGCTATTGATGATAAGGATGTTTATGTTTTTGGTGAATTGACGGATTGGCAATTAAAACCTGAATTTAAAATGCAGTACAATGAAGAAGCACAAGTTTATTATTGTGAGCCTCTATTAAAACAAGGTTATTATAATTACGAAATCGTTGAAGTGGATAGAAAAACTGGGCAAATTGATACCGAAAGTTTCAATGGCAATTGGTACGAAACGGGAAATACTTACACGATTTTAGTTTATTATAAACCTTATGGTGAACGTTATGATAGATTAATGGTCGCAGCCACTTTTAAATCTCGACAACGCGATTGAGTTATTTGCACAAAATAAAAGTATAAAACCACGCCCCATTTTCCAAAGCCTCAAACTGTCGAACACTCGCCCGCACATTTTCCAAACGCACATCATTTACGACATTTAAAAACCGCAAAACCCGCCCGAAAGGCATCCATTTTTCGCACAAATGGTGCAAATTCCGCAGTGAAACCCGCACCTGCGGCGTGACATCCCGGATTTCAACACTCGAAAAACCTGCGGCTGAGGCATTTTTTTGATGTTCTTCGCGGGTATCGATGTCCGAAATCGCCCACGGATTCAGCCAACCGGCCAACAATTTTTCCTGATTTTCAGAAAGTGGACGCGCCGTGCGGATGTAATCTGCCACGACCAAACGCCCGCCGGGACGCAAAACCCGCCGAGCCTCGCGGTAAAAATCTGCCTTGTTTTCCGCGTGGCACTGTGCCTCGATCGCCCAAACGACATCAAAACTTTCATCGGGAAAAGGCATTTTACAAAAATCGCCGAACTGAAAATCCACATTTTTTGTCTCGCCTGAGGTGCGCCGGGCCGCATTTTTTCGGCACTGTTTCAATTGTTTTTCAACAATCGAAATGCCAGTGACGATTGCCCTGCGATTTTTCGAAAGCCAAAAACACGAGCCGCCCACGCCACATCCGGCATCCAAAACCCGCTCGCTAGGTTGGATTTTTGCCAAATCAGCAAGCGCGCGGTTCATGTTATTCAATGCATCGTGGTGTTTGTTGGCTTGTTCATCATAAAATCCGAAATGACAGGCGAGGTTGTCGCGGCTGCCCCAAATCGTGCGGAAATCGAACAAAGTATCTTCGTAATATTTTTGGACGCTGGGCTGATTTTTCATTTTTCAAGTTAAACCAAAACCGCTGGAAGCGGTTTCTTTGCTGCAAATTTTCAAAAAAATCAACTGCAAAAAGTGCTAAAAATCGCGTGGTCGCCCATTTATAAATACCGCCTGCCGGACGGCCACCGTTTCCCGATGGACAAATACGAACTCATCCGCGAGCAACTTTTATACGATGGCACGGTGACGGAGGCCAGTTTTTTCTGCCCAAAAATGCTCGCCGAAGCTGACGCGCTGCTCACCCACACGAAAGATTACTTCGACAAATTGAACGAATGCCGCCTGTCGGCAAAAGAAGAACGCGCCATCGGTTTTCCGATAAATGAAAAATTTATCGAACGGGCACGCGTGATTTCAAACGGTACGATCGAATGTGCGACCTTCGCCCGCGAAAACGGCGTGGCACTCAATTCGGCAGGTGGGACGCACCATGCTTTTGCCGACCGGGGCGAGGGATATTGTTGTTTCAATGAC
The DNA here is from genome assembly GCA_031398055.1 of Saprospirales bacterium. Taxonomy (GTDB): domain Bacteria; phylum Bacteroidota; class Bacteroidia; order Chitinophagales; family Saprospiraceae; genus M3007. The sequence goes on from JANNMS010000175.1 coordinate 15,594, forward strand.
CAAGCGGTAGCGGCCAACTATCTGTTGCACAACGGTTTAGCGCAAAAAATACTCATTGTCGACCTCGATGTGCACCAGGGAAACGGCACCCACGCGGTGTTTGCCGGCAACGATCGCGTGTACACGTTCAGCATGCACGGGCGCCGCAACTATCCCTTCCACAAGGTGCCGGGTGACCTCGACGTTGAGCTGGAGGATGGCACCGGGGACGACGCGTACCTGGAGTTGCTGGCCGACGCCCTTCCGCGCGTGCTGCTCGCGTCCCGTGCGCAGGTCGCGTTCTACCTCGCCGGGGCCGATGCCCATGGCCAAGATCGCCTCGGTCGCCTCGCGATGACGCACGAGGGCCTCGCGCGCCGCGATCACATGGTGCTGCGCGCGTGTCGCGAGGTGGGGACTCCCGTCGTGATCACGATCGCAGGTGGCTACGGGCACGACATCGCTACGACGGTCGAGGCCCACGTACGCACGGTGCGAGCAGCGCTGGAATACGCCTAGACATCCTCGCACCGGCGAAGGCCCGCGGGCCCATCTCGTCGCACCGACGGAGCGTCAGCCCTTCCTGACCGCGAACCCGCTCACCTGCACTTCGAGGTTGTGGTTTACGCGGATACCGATGATCCCATCGAGGCTCTCGAGCTTCCCTTCGCCCACGAGCCCCGGGCTCGCGTAGCCCCACACCTCGGTGCCGTTCACGAGGCACGACGTGCGCTCCTTCGTCACCTTCCAGCCCACCTGGTTGGTCGCCTTGCCCGTGGCGTCCACGGCCTTGATCGCCGGGTTCGCCGTGCGGCCGGCGAGTTCGTGCACCTCGTCGCCGATGCGGTGCTTGACCGTGAACGTGCCGTTGCCGGCGATCGCGCAGTACAGGTAGTTCTGCCGCGGCCCGTCGAGCTTCGACCCGCCGATGAAGAGCCCGTAATATTCGGCGTGTTCGGTCGGCTTGAGCTGCGCGAAGGTTGCTTTTGCCGTGTAGGCACCGGTGCCGGCGTTTGACGCGTTCCAGTAGATCGCCGCGGGACCCGCGGTGACGTGCCAACCGCCCGCAAGGTCCGCGAACTTCGCGTCGGTGATCTTTGAACCGCGCTTCTCGGCCTGCGGATCCACGCGCCCTGCCCATCCCTTCACGAGCACGCCGCCGTCCTTCACCAGCTTGTCGGGATCGCTCGCCTGGCCGCCGGCGACCAGTGGGACGGTCGTGACG
>JANNMS010000207.1:0-3695 GCA_031398055.1 Saprospirales bacterium
AGGAAAATTCAATTGAGGTGCGTAGCACCGGAATATTTCGGTGCTACGCACCTCTGGGAAAATCTTATTCCGATGGTTACAAATATTTAGCGGCTCTGCCGCATTTTCCAAACACCCGAAAAATTCATTTTGACTACTTAATCATAGTGATATGCAAACGAGTTATTGCCCTCATCCGATTCGGCAACCGTATTTGGCGTGTCAACAACGATTTTATAATCCATTCCACCGGCAATGACGGTATTTCCACCTTGGCAAAAACAACCTTTTTCCAAAGCCAAAAGCACTCGGATTCTGACGGATTCACCTGGTTTCAATCTTGGAATTTTGAAAGTCCTATCTTTCAAACAAATTTTGGCTTGTGAATCTTGCGGGAAAAGATTGCCGGTTGTCGCGCCAGAAATGGCAGTCCCGACATTTTTTACGACGATAAAAAGTTCAGGAACTTGGCAATTATCAATGACTTCTTTTACAACAAGGTCTGGTTGTGGGGCAAATTCGGGAGTGGAACGAAAGGCAGAAAAGGTAAAAGCAACGAGCGCGAAAAGCGCGATTGAAAACAAATTTTTCATTTGAAAATTTTTGAGTGGTGAAAAAATTAATGTTCACCCTATTTTGAAATGAAAATAGAAAGTTACCCCGCCGTCCAAATTTTTTCCAAAATCCCAATTCATCCCACCTTCCTCATTCCTAAAATCGTTTGCCTCTGTGATTGGCTTGATTGTGTTTTTCGGTGATCCAATATTGCAAAGTGAGGCCGCCGAAAATATACCAATCATTATTTCCCGGCTCGCCAGAGAGGCTGACGCCATCCAAATAATCGGTAAAAGGCAGGTGCGAAATGAACTCAACACCAAAAGTATATTGGTCGCTCACGTCATATTTCAGACCCGCCCCGATCGGAATCATCACGTTAAAAGTGATTTTCGAACGCCGGTCATCTTCCATGTTGGCGTCGTTTGCGGTGCTAAAACCTGTAACTTTTGGGTTGAAAAAAGTAAAACCAAAACCCGACGAAAAGTAAGGCGTGACCGGAAATTTATTTCGCATCCGGCGATCGTTCCGAAGATGTCCAAAAACATCCCATTCGACCATAAATCCACCTTCCACCACCAGCGATTTGAAACTCAAACCACGATGCACGCGGGTTGCATAATTGAAATCACTTCCGGTGATCGTGGTGACAAATAAATTGCCACGCATCGTCCATTTTGGTTGGAATTGGCGGCGGACAAAAAAGCCCAAGGCCGGTTTGGTTTCCGAAAAGGTAATCTGTTTTTCGGATAAATCTCCCTGATAATTGGCAATCCCAACCATTACGCCAAAAGCGGAATCATCCTGGGAAAAACAAAATGTCATGGGGACAAGGAAAAATACTGCGATTAAAAATTTAGAGTGCATAGTCGGTAGCCGGTTCAAAGATTAAAAAATGTCTATCTCCTATTATAATTTGTTGGGCAAGAGTACGACGACTTTTTCGGGTGATTTTTGTTGAGTTCAGATAATTCAGGGAATTGTCTTCAAGGCCGCAGATTTTTCAGGATTTCAATTGGCAGGTTTTCCAAGTTTGCGCACCAAAATTTCGGTGCGCATATTATAAAGATGTTCTTTTTCTGGGCAATTCGCGGCGTCGTTACATCCATTTCGGAGCGTGCTTTCACCTTTTCCGACGGCATTAATTCTTGTCGCCGATACTTTTCGCCAGACCAGATAACCTTTTGCAAACTCCGCCCTGTTTTGTGAAAGCTTTGCATTTGTCGCCGCGTCGCCCCGCGAATCGGTGTGCGAAACCAAATCAATCTCCATTTCCGGGTAATTTCGCATCAAATTTGCCAGCGCATCCATGTGCCGCGTGCCGCTTTCGGTCAAAATGGCACTGCCCATTTCGTAAACAATTCTATCCATTACAATAATCGCGCCTTCTTGCAATTTTCCGGGAGGTATAACCGGGTCGTTGCCATTTATTTTAGTGGGAATCATCCGAAAGTCAAAAAACAATTCTCTTTCCTTTGCCGCCACAACGATTTCCTCCTTCGGTTTGTGGCCATCTTTTTCCAATCTGACCAAATATTCTCCCATTCCGGGCAGGCAAATTTGAAATTCGCCGTTCCCGTTTGTCCGTGCGGTTGCCTTTTTCCGAGTCGTCCGGTTGATAAAAGTACACTTCGCTTCCGTCAACCGATAGCCCAAATCCGTCGTCGCCACCGTCCCCGCAGCGAACAAACACGGTGCTTCCTTCGACAATTTTACCACCACTTTTCCCGGTTCTTCGCCCGGTTCGAACATCACCATTTTTTCAGAATCGCCATAACCCGCTGCCGAAACAACCACCAAATAAGTCCGATAGGGCAAAAAAACCTGTTTTGCCTCGCCCGTCGCGCCCGTAAAATTGTCGGCAGCACCAAAACTCCCCGCCTCTTTTCGCACCAAATTCAAAGCAAAAACATTGCTGCTCGGCTCGACCGCTTCGAAGTCAATGTCATAATATTCCATGTTTTTCAAACTGCTGTCCTTCGACATTCTCGAAATAAATCCATCCGGCGACGGCTCAAAAACCCAAACCGACGCGCCCGGCAACGGCTGCCCATCGGCTGCATCCAAAACCTGCAAAGTCAAAAGTTTTGAAACCGGTTTTTCGGCATCCGGGAAAGTTTTTTCATTCGTAAATCCCCAAATATCGTCCTTCCCAAAACCGCCCGAACGGTTGGAAGTAAAATATCCAGCCGTCATATCGTCATTTAAAATAATCCCCAATTCGTCCGCCGGAGAATTGTACGGCTCGCCGATGTTCGTGATTTCGTAATTTCCATCCGCATTTTTTGAGGCAAAAAACAAATCCGCGCCCCCAATCGTGTTGTGCCCTTTCGACGAAAAAAACAAAGAACCACCGACGTGTATAAATGGGAAACCTTCATTTTCAGGCGTATTTACATCCGCGCCCAAATTTTTTGGCTCCGACCAACCGTTGCCCGACCGCTCGCAAACGTACAAATCGAACCCACCAAAACCGCCCGGCATGTCCGAAGCGAAGTACAATTTTTGCCCGTCCGGCGAAATGCTCGGATGCCGGCACGAGTAATTTATCGAATTAAAAGGCAACTCCCGCACGTTCACCCAATCCGATTTTCCCCGGTCGGCTTCATAAATTTTGAGGTGCACCTTCCTATTTCGGTCGGCTTTTGGCACCCCTTTTTCCATATTATTTCTGGTAAAAAACATGGTTTTGAACCCGCGCCCAAACGAAACCGGGCCTTCGTAAAACTCGGTATTTATTTTTAAAGAAAATTTTTCAGGAGAGGCCGGTTCGCCAGTCGCATCGAACGGTGAAAAATACAAGTCCGAAAAAACCTCGCCAGTCGCCTTGTCTTTTGGCCCAAATTTCGCCCGCGACGACACGAAAACCAGTCCGTTTTTATAAAAACAAGGCGAATAATCGGTGTTCAGGCTGTTCACCGAATTCATGTTCCGAACCCGAACGCCCTTGTTTTCGAGGCCTTTTTCATACAATTTGGTTTTGGATTTGCTTTTGTTCGACTGCTGAGCCGTCACCGCCGCAGAAAAAATAAATGTAAAAAAGCAAAACAACAGGAAATTATGAAGGCGCATTTTTTAAATTTGAAATTAAAAATTAGGAAAAAAAACTCGTAACCATTTACCACAAAAATATTTTACCACAGAGACACATCAGAAAACAT
>JANNMS010000270.1:0-8859 GCA_031398055.1 Saprospirales bacterium
GGACACGGATTTTCAGGATTGGACACGGATTTTCACAGATTTAAAATAAAAGAAAGGAAAAAATCCGTGAAAATCCGTGTCCAATCCTGAAAATCCGTGTCCCAAATTTAAAGTTACCGAACCAAATTCACGTCCCCCGAAAAAACCCGAACCGCCCCATCTTCAAACAAAATTTCAGCCGTAAAAACATAAACGCCCGGCATCATTTTTTCCCCCCGAAAAGTCCCGTCCCAGCCCCGTGATTCCAAATTTGGCGGCAAATTTTGACCCAAAAAAAGATGCTCGCCCCAGCGGTCATACACATTTAAAGTTTTGATTTCCAACGCATTGTCATTTGTAAAAAGGGTAAAAAACTCGTTCACCCCGTCGCCGTCGGGCGAAAAAGCGTTCGGCACAAAAACATGGTAAAAAATGTATTTCAAACGCAGCGTCACGATGCTGTCGCAGCCAAAATCGGTTTGAAAAACCCACGTTTTTTCGAGGCTCGAATCCCTGATTTCGTCGCCGTCCGGCAAAACATAAACCTCGCCTTCCGGCAAAATGACCTCCAAAACTGTGTCGGCTTGCGGGTGAAATTTCAAATCAAAAACCAAAGTCGAATCGCAGCCATTTTCATTTTTCCAATTGAAAATGTAGATGCCAGTCGAATCCACCCATTTTCCATCGGGCAACAAAAACGGGGAAGCGGTGCACCGATTTTTACGAAAAATTTGAAGCGACGAATCCAAAACTTCCAGTTCGACGGCCACCGTCGAATCGCAGCCATGCCAAGTTTGGAAAATGACTTCGTGCAAACCCGGTTTTTCAACTTCCGAACCATCGGCCAAGATGAATTTTTCGCCGCCGCAAATCACAGCCGATGACTCAATTCGAGCCGTGTCAAAAACGGAAAGTTCAATTTTTACCAAACTGTCGCAACCCGTAAAAGTTTGTAAATCAAAAGAATAGATGCCCGGCGCGGCAGTTTCAGAACCGTCGGGCAAGGCGTATTTTTCGCCCCGGCAAATTTTCGGGGCGAGTTCGACCGACCTGTTTTCAAACATTTTCACCTCAAAAAAAGTGGTCGAATCGCAGCCCTCGGTCGTCTGATTTTTGAAAATCCATGACCCAGAAATCTCAGTTTCGGAGCCATCTGGCAACGTGATTTTTTCGCCTTCGCAAATAAATTTGCTTTCAAAACTTGTTTTTTTCGGGTGCACCGTCAAAACCAAAGTCACCAGCAAACTGTCGCAGCCGTTCAAATCTTCGAGTTCGTCCAAAAATGCGCCCTGCGTGGAATGCGTATATTTTCCAACCTGAAATTTTTCGCCTGCGCAGATTTCTGCAAAAACGGTCGTGTCCGGCACGTCGGACAGCCAAACATTGTCAATCCAAGCCTTGTCGTAACCCGTCAAATATTCGCCCCGAATTTCCAAATCGGCGATATTTTGCAAAACCTGCACAAATTCAGCCTGCGTCGGATTCGCCCCCGAAAAATCCCCGACGTGCCAATCCGACTCAATCAACCGCACTCCAAAATGCGTCCAAGCCCCTGGCGTCGGCAAAAAAGTCAAATTTTGAACGATGCGCATGCCATTTCCGCCGACAATTTGAATGTCGTTGGTGTACGGCGTCGAGCCGATTTCATCGCAGAAAAAGTCATATTTTAAGGAATCGCCGTAGGCATACGCCCGATTTCCGCGAAAACAATCGGGCGCGACGAAGTACCAGGGCTTGCCGGTGTTCGAATCTTCGGCATAAATCGAGGGCGGCGGATTGCCAAAATCGGGGTCAAAATGGACGATATTTCCGATGGCATCCTCGTTGGCGTACCATTTTTCGGAGTCGTTGTCGAAGCGGCTGATTTGTGCGGCGAGGTGAAAATTTGAAAAAATGAAAAGCAGGAAAAGGTGGAAAATTCGCATGTTGGAAGGTTTTTGGTTTGCAAGATACCAAAGTTTCCCATTTTTGCTGCCGCAGATTGTTTTTAAACACATAGAAACATAGGGGTTTTCACATAGAAAACATAGATTTTTTACTGTTACTCCTTTGTGTTCTCTGTGAAAAACCCTATGTTTCTGTGTGTTTAAAAACAGTTTACTGTCGCAAAATTTCAAACAAAAAATTTTCCCATGCACACCTTCCACAATCTTTTCGTACCCATTTTTTTATTGGTTTTCACTAAAACTTTTGCACAAACCGGCTGCGGCTGCGACGCCTGTTCCTTTTTCATTACCAATGGTTTTGATGGAAAATACCGCGTCCGCATTGATTCCGCCGACCAAAACAGCCTTGCCGACCCTGCCCAAAACCTCGTGGCAGTCCACCTAAAATTCAACCACACGCAAGTCGGCGATTTGGAATTTTCGTTGGTTTCGCCCGCCGGGCAGGTCGTCCGATTGGTTTCGCCGAGCGGTGCGAACACGACGACCCTTTTTTCAAATTGGGACATCCGTTTTTTGCCCTGCGGCGAAATTGCGCAGCCCGACCCCGGTCATTTTGCAAATTGGGGCGACAATTTTGACTGGGGCACTGGCGGGAATTTTACGGGAAAATACCATCCCGCCGACGGCTGTCTCGAAAATTTCAACCTCGGCCCAGTCGTCGGAGATTGGGTTTTGAAAATAAAAGACAATGGAAATTCTGGAAATTGGAATGGATTTTTGATTGGTTTTCACCTCGAATTTTCGCAACCGGCAGGCATTTCGTGCACCCCGAACCCGCCGCACCCCGCGCCCGGCGACGATTGCTCGACTGCTCCGATTTTTGAAAATTTGGATGGCTACTCCGGTTCGACCGCTGGTTTTCAACCAAATCCGAACATTTTGGGCTGCGGGACTTTGGAAAATGACTCGTGGCTCGGTTTCGTGGCTGCGTCAAATTCGGTGACTTTTGTTTCAAAATCGGGAAATTGTCAGGTTGGAAATGGCATCCAATTGGCTGTTTTTCCGGACTGCGCCGCTCCGCCGATTGCCTGTTCGCCGGGTCAACCGAGCGGTGCAGGTTTGACCAACGTGTTGACTGCCAACAATTTAACTATTGGAAATACCTATTTTTTGATGGTCGATGGTTTTTCCGGTGATGTCTGCGATTTTACTTTGGAAGTCGTGCCGGACAAATTTGGGGACTTGGCAAAACCAGCGATTCCGCAAGGCCCGGCGAGCGTTTGCAACGGCGGTTCGGCGGTTTATTCGATTCCAAAAACCTTCGGCTCGAACGGGTATTTTTGGAAAATAAATGGCGCGGGCGTGTTTTCAAATCAAACTCAAAATCTGGAAACGTATGGAAATTTGCCAGAACCTGTTCAAGTTTTGTGGGGAATCGGCGGCGGCGAGGTGTGCGTCGCGGCGCGAAATTTGGAGGACACGACGACATTTTCCTCCTTGCAAATCAGCACGCCGCAGTCGGTCGCGGTGAATCTTCCGGCCAAATATTTATGCCAAAGTGAACTGCCGTGGCTGCCGCCATTTCCACACGTGCCGATTTTGGAAAGTGGAATTTATTCCGCGACCGTTTCGGCTGCAAATGGTTGTGATTCAATGTTTTCGATATCGGTTTTTGTCGCCAGCGAACCGGCGGACGTGTTTTTTCCGCCCGTCATTTTGATAAATAATCAGTGTTTTTCGCTGCCAACAGGCCAACAAATTTGCGATGCAGGCAGTCAAATTTTTGTTCAAAACAACGCGTCCGGCTGCCCGACGAATTACCATTTTGACATCACGAAAATCCATTTTTCACCGATTCAATTTGCTTGCGCCCCGGTCAGTGTACCGTTTTTGGTGGAAGGCCCGGCGGGCGCGGATTTGGTTTTTCAGTTTCCGGGCGCGGATTCGGTCGTTTTTTCGGGCAACAATCCCGAAGTTTTTTACACGCACGCTGGAAATTTTGGGTTTTTCGTCACGTCGGGTGCGGTGACGATTCCGTACCCAAATCAATTTAAAATTGGCGACGCGCCGGATGCTGAATTTTCAATTTTCCAAAACAATCAAACTTTCACTTTTTCGGATGCGAGCACGGGCGACGTGGGCCAATTTTTTTGGGATTTTGGCGACGGCACGACAGCGAGCGGGGCGAACCAAGTCCATGATTTTGCGGTGCCGGGAAGTTATCCCGTGACTTTTATTTGTTCAAATCCGTGCGGCTCGGACACGATAATTAAAACGGTGGAATGGATTTCGGCGACCGGAGAAACCGGCCATTTTTCACCAAAAATCACGGTTTATCCAAACCCAATTTTTGATGGAAATTTTACGGTTTTGATAGAAAATTCAGTTGAAAAGGAGGTGAAAATTGAGATTTTCAATACCGTTGGGCAGTTGGTTTTTATTAAAAATTTCAATTGCGCCGACCCCGAAAATTGTAAAATTTTGATTGAAAAAAATGATTTGCCGCCCGGAGTTTTTGATTTGAAAATCCAAACACCATCTTGGCGGGCAAATAGAAAAATCATCTGTTTGAAATAGTATGGAAAGGATTTCGGTGTTTGATATTTTTAAAATTGGCATCGGCCCCAGCAGTTCGCACACGATGGGGCCATGGCGCGCAGCGCAGCGTTTTTTGCGGGAAATTGATTTGGAAAAAACCGTCGCGGTTCAAGTCGAATTGTACGGTTCGCTGGCAAAAACGGGCAAAGGGCACGGCACCGACCTCGCCGTTTTGCTCGGTTTGGCTGGCCACGACCCGGTTTTTGTGGCCGTCGAACAGGTGACGCCCATTTTTCAAAAAATAAAAAACGAGGGAAAAATCAGGCTCGCCGGACGTTTTGAAATTCCGTTTGATTTTCAGGCGGATTTAATTTTCAACGCGTCCACATTTTTACCTTACCATTCTAACGGCTTGATTTTCAGGGCTTTTTATGAAAATGGGGACGGCGCGAGCCAAACTTATTTTTCGGTCGGCGGCGGTTTTGTCGTCAAAGAAGGCGAAGAAAACCCGGCAGCGGCCATCGAATTGCCCTACCCGATTGACAAAGGCAGCGACCTCGGCGGCTGGTGCCGAACTGAAAACCGGGCGATTTTTGAGATTGTTTTTGAAAATGAATTGCGTTGGCGGACACCCGAAAAGACAAAAACTGATCTGCTTTCGATTTGGGAAGTGATGAAATCGAGCGTTTTTTCGGGCAGCCAAACTTTTGGGATTTTGCCCGGCGGCCTCGGTGTCGAACGGCGGGCGGCAGCGATTAGCCAAAAATTTTTGGGAGAAAAAACTTTTGAAAATGCCGACGAATGGTTGGCGGCGGTTAAAAATCACCCGCGCAGTTTTCAACACATTTTAAATTGGGTAAGTTGTTTTGCGTTGGCAGTCAACGAACAAAACGCGGCTTTTGGTCGGGTGGTCACCGCTCCGACGAACGGCGCGGCGGGCGTCATCCCAGCGGTGATGATGTATTTTATGTGTTTTGAACCGAGTTTTTCGGGCGAGGACGATCTCGTGAAATTTATGTTGACCGCCGGGGAACTGGGCAGTATTTTCAAAAAAGGCGCGACGATTTCAGCAGCGATGGGCGGTTGTCAGGCCGAAATCGGGGTTTCGTCGGCGATGGCGGCGGGCGCACTTTGCGAGCGGCTGGGTGGGACGGCGGCTCAAGCGATGCAGGCCGCAGAAATTGCGATGGAACACCATCTCGGCCTGACTTGCGACCCGATTGGCGGTTTGGTGCAAATTCCGTGCATCGAACGGAACACGATGGGCGCGATAAAAGCAATCACGGCGGCGCAAATTGCGCTCGGTTCGAACCCCGAAAAATCAAAAGTGAGCCTCGACGCGGTGATAAAAACGATGAAAGACACGGCGGCGGACATGAACCATAAATATAAAGAAACGGCCGACGGCGGGCTGGCGATCAATGTTCCGGTGAGTTTGTCGGAGTGCTGATTTTGTTGTCTGGATCAAAACCGACCAAATTTCTTTATTTCACCAAAGCCGCAAAACCTCGAAACTCCAACGGCGTTCCGCGCGGGTCAACAAAAGTCACCAAATAAACATAGACCCCAGCGGGCGACATTCCACCCGAATTTTTCACTCGGCCATTCCAATCTGCGGTCGGGTCGGTGGTTTCAAAAACGAGTTCACCCCAGCGATTCCAGATGGTCATATTAAAATTGGTCGCGCCTTCCAAAAAGCCTTTTCCCAAAAAACCATCGTTTTGACCATCGCCGTTCGGGGTGAAAGCATTGGGCATGAACCATCGGATTTCGGGCAAAATATCCAGCGTTTTTGAAAGCGAATCTTTGCAACCGGAGGCATGCGTGACGATTAAACGTACTTTAAAAATCCCCGTGTCCGGAAAAGTGAAGGTCGGATTTTGCTCGGTCGAAGTTTTGAAACGGTCAAATTGCCAATTCCAGTGGGCAGCATTTGTGCTTTTGTCAATAAAATGTACAGTGTTGTTGAGGTTGCTCAAAAATGAATCCGGGTCGCATTCAAAATCTGCTTTTGGCGAAGCCACCACCCGAATCCAACTCGGAAAACTATCCGAAATAAAACAACCGAGCGGCGAAGTGATGCTCAATTTCACATCAAAAATGCCTTCTTTTTCATAAACGTGCGTCGGGCTGATGATGCCTGTGTCGCGCGTCCCATCGCCGTAATCCCACAAAATCGTGTACGTGCTGTCCAACGGATGCGATTTGTTATTGAAAAAAACGGTAGCCGGAACGCAGCCCAAAAACTTGTCCGGTTGAATGATCAGGACCGGCGGCGCAGGAAACCACTGCACAATCCGAGTCGTGTCGTCCTTGCAATTATTCAAATCCGTCACCCGCAAATTCACCGGATGATTGCCGGGATATGGAAAAAGAAACTCCGGGTTCGAGTCGCGCGAGGTTCCATTTGGCGTTGAAAAATCCCAATCCCAGCGATAAATTTTTCCCGTCCCCGTCGAACTGTCCGAAAAAAGCACCTCGCTGGCCACGCAGGTATCGTAATCAAAACCAAAATTGGCATTTATTTCAGGGAAAATATTGACGGTGATATCTGCCGTGTCGCCGCAGCCACCGTTCGGATTCAAAACCAAAGTGCCGGTGTACGTTCCAATCGAAGGAAAATCAACCGTCACGTCAAAATTATTTTTCCCGGTGGCGGTGAAATGCGAGCCGTTGTTCAAATCAAAATCCCAAGTCAAATCATTGATTTTTGCAAAAAGGGTGCTTTCGTTTTTAAAAAAAACAGAAAAATCGCCGCAGGAATTAATGACGTAATTTTTCACGCCCGCCGTCGAATCTTCCTCGATGTTGGCAATGACTTCGGGTTTGCAATCGGCCACGTTGAATTGAAATTCGCGTTGCGCCGTCGAAAGCAATTTTCCATTTCGATATTCTTCGACACAAACGGCCACGACATATTGGCCGTTCATATTTGGCGATCCTGTTATCAAACCGGAGGTTGGATTGATGGTAATTTGCGGCGAACCACCCATCGGATTGGCTGCCGAATAGACCGGAACTACATACGAAACTTGAGAAAAGGGCGGGGCGCACGGCGGCGTCGGCTGCGCACCGATGCAAGAAAAAAGTTGCGGCGGCGTCAATTCTGGGCCACCTCCCATCAAGGCTGGGCAAAAACGATAGACCAATTGATCGCCATCTTTATCGGTCGCCGAGTGGTCAAAAACCAGCGGAAAACCAGAACATATAATTATCGGTGGAAAATTTTTGAAAACCGGCGTGCTGCTTTTTTCGACCATCGCATCGCGGCCAATTTTAATCATGTACGTTGCGCCTTGATCGCCGGGATTGGACAAATTCCGAATCGTCACGTTCCGGCAACAGCGTTGATAAACGATGAAAAAACTTTCGTTCGCCGCCAAAAGTGGCAATTCGCGGTCAAAAGTATAGACACCTGCCTCGACACATTCGTCCGGAACATTGGAAACGCACGGCGGCGGAATGGGCTGGATTTCCATAATTTGCGGACTCGGCACCGTAAATTGGGCAAAAAGCGAGTTTATCGATTCCGTTCCGCGATAAATCGCAATGTTCGCCGGGTCGTCATAAGGTGCGCCGCCGCCGTTGCAATCGCGGTACATCGTCAATTTGAAACGATATTTATTCGAGCCCGGCGCAGCACCATCACCGAGATATTCATAAGTTATTTCACCGCCGATGATGTGCATGGCTTTGGCCTGACCTGCCAGAAAAATAAAAAAAAGCAGGAGAGAATAGAATTTCATAATTTCGGTTTTCAAAATTTGCAAAATTAGTTGGGTAAATGTCTGACTTTTGCCCACTCCAAAATCAATTTCTTAACGATAAAAAATAGCAATAGTTGGCACTCTATCTTCTTCGCGACGACATTTTTGAAATCGCAACGCTTATCGAAAACGGCGGAACCATCCTTTATCCGACCGACACCATTTGGGGAATCGGCTGCGATGCGACCAACGAAACAGCCATCGCACGTATTTCAGAATTAAAAAACCGCCCGCCCGAAAAAGGCTACGTCATTTTGGTCAACTCGATTGAAATGTTAAAACAATACGTCACGAAAATCCACCCGCGCGTCGAGACACTTTTGGCATTTCACCACCAACCTTTGACAGTCATTTACAAGGACGTCGTTGGGTTGCCAAGTGCTGCACTTGCGCCTGACGGTTCGGCGGCAATTCGGGTTGCCCAAGATGAATTTTGTAAAAAATTGATTGGATTGGTCAAAAAACCACTGATTTCGACTTCGGCAAATGTGGCTGGCGAAAAATTTCCGGCACATTTTGGCGAGGTGACGAGCGACATAATTTCTGGCGTGGACTACGTCGTCAAACATCGGCAAGACGATAAAACGCCCCACGAGCCTTCGGTGATTGCGAAATATGACCGAACCGGCGAACTGGATTTTATCCGGGAGTAATTGGAGGTCGAAATTTATTTCGACCCCATCAACGAA